>NZ_DGMV01000082.1:36477-48613 GCF_002388575.1 Marinimicrobium sp. UBA4509 | reverse complement strand
ATCCGCCCTACGCGGGTCTATACCGCTGCGCTCCGCCGTTCCCCAATCCGCGATGATCCATCAAATCGGAGCTCAATCTTGGCCAGCAAATCCAAAACCAAAACCGCCTACGTGTGCAACGAGTGCGGCGCCGACTTCACCAAATGGCAGGGCCAGTGCAGCGAATGCGGCACCTGGAACAGCCTGTCGGAAGTGCGCCTCGGGCCCACCCCGAGCAACCGCAGCGCCCGCTTTGAGGGCTATGCGGGGGCGCCCGCGGGAGAAGTGCAGACCCTGGCCGAGATCAGCCTGGAAGACCTGCCGCGCCTGAGCTCCGGGGCCGGGGAGTTCGACCGGGTGCTGGGCGGTGGTTTTGTGGCCGGCTCGGTGGTGCTGATTGGTGGTCATCCGGGCGCAGGGAAGAGTACCCTGCTGCTGCAGACCCTGTGCCATCTGGCCGGGCAGATGCCGGCGCTGTATGTAACCGGCGAGGAGTCCCTGCAGCAGGTGGCCATGCGCGCCCAGCGCCTGGGGGTGCCCACGGACAAGCTGCAGATGCTGAGCGAGACCAACGTCGAGAGCATTTGCGCCACGGCCCAGAAGATTGCGCCCAAAGTGATGGTGGTGGACTCCATCCAGGTGGTGCATATGAGCGATATCCAGTCCGCGCCCGGGTCCGTCTCCCAGGTGCGGGAAAGTGCGGCTTACCTGACCCGGTTTGCCAAGCAGACCGGTACCGTGGTGATTCTGGTCGGGCACGTGACCAAGGACGGCTCCCTGGCCGGGCCCAAGGTGCTGGAGCATATGATTGACTGCTCCATTCTGCTGGAGGGCGACAATGACTCGCGCTTTCGCACCCTGCGGGGCAACAAAAACCGCTTCGGGGCGGTGAACGAGCTGGGGGTGTTCGCCATGACCGAACAGGGCATGAAAGCGGTGAACAACCCCTCGGCCATCTTTCTCCAGCGCGCCGATGAGATCGCCTCCGGCTCGGTGGTGATGGTGATGTGGGAGGGCACCCGTCCGCTGCTGGTGGAAATTCAGGCGCTGGTCGATGACAGCCATACCGGCAACCCTCGCCGGGTCGCGGTGGGGCTGGATCAGAACCGGCTGGCCATGCTGCTGGCTGTGTTGCACCGTCACGGCGGCATCATGATGGCGGATCAGGATGTGTTTGTGAACGTGGTCGGCGGCGTGCGGGTGATGGAAACCAGCGCGGACCTGGCGCTGTTGTTGGCGATTGTGTCCAGTTTCCGCGATCGCGCCCTGCCGGAGGACCTGATGGTTTTCGGTGAAGTGGGCTTGTCCGGGGAGATCCGCCCGGTGCCCAGTGGCCAGGAGCGGCTGCGCGAGGCGGCCAAGCACGGGTTCAGAAAAGCGATTGTGCCCAAGGGGAATGCGCCTCGCGAAAAAAAAGAGGGCCTGGAAGTGATCGCTGTGCGCTCTTTGGCCGAAGCACTGGATGCGATCGAATAGCGCCTGAGCGGTGGATGACGGCCTGCGGCCTTATGCCACCCTACAATTGCGCGGCACCGAACCACGCGGCACTGATTTATACACTATAGTTTCTAAAGCCGGTGTGACCTGACACCGAACACCTAAGATTCAAAGGCATACCGGTTCTCCCTCGCATCGACACCCGGTGTCGATTTTCACTTGCATAAGGAGGATACGTGGCAAAGCGATCATCGCAATTCTTGGGGGCCACTGCGCTCACGGCGGCCAGTCTGATTCTGCCCGCTACCGCACTCGCGGAAAACACCTTCTCGGCCGGCGTCTGGGGCACCTACGCCTATCTGCCGGACGACGATACCAGCCAGGACACCTGGGGCGCCTTCGAAGGTGAAGCCCTGATCCTGTACGCTGACGGCAACGCCGAGCCGGACGAAGGGCGCTGGCTCTATTCGGCGGAAATGCGCCTGGGCCCGGGCAGCTTCACCGATCCGGCCAACAACTCCACCGGCGATCAATTCACGCTGCACAAGGCCTGGGTTGGCTGGCAGTTGGATGATGATCATGTGGTCAAGGTCGGTAAGAGTCAGGTGCCTTTCGGTTGGAAGACCGTCAACTTCTGGCCCGGCGACGTGCTGCTGGCCGGTTTTGGCGATCAGATGGACGTCGGGGTCAAGCTCTCCGGCGAACGCGATGCCTGGCGCTACGATGCGGCGCTGTACCTGGCCGATGACTGGGGCGGCGCCAGTACCGATACCGTGGATGATAACGGCCACTGGGGTAGCTCAACGACGTTCCGTAAGGTGCAGACCTGGGTCGGTAATGTCGAGTACGAGTGGGTGGAAAATCACTCTATTGGTCTTTCACTGCAGAGCGGCAAGCTGCAGGATCTGACCGGGCTTGGCAACAACGGTGTGGATGGTAGCCATGACGCCGCGGTTTTGCATTATCAGGGGCGCTTCGATGCCTTCTACGCCAAAGCCTCCTATATCACCATGTCCCGGGATTTGCCGTCGCTCTATCGGGACGATGCCGGCCTGCCGGGTACCATTGAAAACCAGCGCGTGGCGGTGGAGCTTGGCTACGATGTCGGCCCCTGGTCCTATTACATCGACCTGAGCAATGCCAACCCAGACACCGCGGGCAGCTCCGCTGGCCGGGTTAACGCCATTGCGCCCGGATTACGCTATGACTACGGCCCCGGTTGGGTGTATGTCGAATACCTGACGCAAGACGGTTTCGTTGACCGCAATGGCCAGGTCGGCGAGGGCGACTTCGATGCGCTGTATGTCTCGTTGGATTTCTACCTGTAAGTTCGTCCATCTGTAAATTCACATTCTCAAGCTAGGGGTTACCATGGCTGACGATAACACCAAACCTGAGCGGGCATCCGCAATTCCCGAGGGTGCCCAGGATGCTCTGCCGAGCTGGATAAAAATCAATCCGCCCGTATTCGTGGGCTCGGCCGTCTTATGTCTGCTGTTTGTTTTGGGCACGATCATCGCGCCGGAAATGGCGGGCAAACTGTTTACCAGTGTGCAGAACTGGGTGGTCAACACAGCCGGCTGGTTTTACGTGCTTGCTGTGGCTCTGTTTCTGATCTTTGTCGTGGTCTTGGCGATGTCGAGCTACGGGAAAATCAAACTGGGGCCCGATCACAGCGAACCGGATTACACTTACATGTCCTGGTTTGCCATGCTGTTCTCGGCCGGTATGGGCATCGGCCTGATGTTCTTTGGTGTGGCGGAGCCGGTCATGCACCTGATGAGTCCGCCGGTGGGGGATGAAGCCACGGCGGAGGCTGCACGGGAAGCAATGCGGATCACCTTTTTTCACTGGGGTATGCACGCCTGGGCAATTTATGCCGTGGTGGCATTGTCGCTTGCCTACTTTGCCTTCCGGCAGAATCTCCCGTTGACTATCCGCTCGGCGTTGTATCCGCTGATCGGTGAGCGAATTTATGGGCCAATTGGTCACGCAGTGGACATCTTCGCAGTGCTCGGCACGCTGTTTGGTGTTGCCACCTCCCTGGGCCTGGGGGTAATGCAGATCAACTCCGGCCTCAACTATCTGTTCGACGTGCCCAGTAGCGTCGGTGTACAGATTCTGTTGATCGCCGGGGTCACCGGGCTCGCCACCATTTCAGTGGTGTTGGGACTGGATGGCGGCATCCGCCGGATCTCCGAGCTCAACCTGATTCTTGCGGTCATACTGGTGCTCTTTGTACTCTTCGCCGGCCCCACGCTGTATCTGTTACAAACCTTTGTGCAGAACACCGGTTACTATATTTCCCGCCTGGTGGACACTACCTTCAACCTCAACGCCTATGAACCCAAAGGCTGGCTGGGCGGTTGGACGCTCTTTTACTGGGGTTGGTGGATCGCCTGGTCGCCCTTTGTCGGCATGTTCATTGCCCGGGTTTCGCGGGGACGCACCATTCGGGAATTTGTGACCGGCGTGCTGTTTGTACCGGTCGGCTTTACCTTCATGTGGATGACCTTTTTCGGCAACACCGGTATTCACATGATCATGGAGCAGGGTATCACCCAACTGTCGGACGCCGTCGCCGCCGACTCGTCGGTCGCGCTGTTCCAGTTCTTTGAGTACCTGCCGCTGACCACTATTGCCTCGATGATTGCCACCGTTCTGGTTGTCACTTTCTTTGTCACCTCATCGGACTCCGGTTCGCTGGTGGTCGACATGCTGACCTCCGGTGGCACCGACGATGATTCACCCGTTTGGCAGCGCATATTCTGGTCGGTCACCGAGGGTGTCATTGCCGCAGCCCTTCTGCTCGCCGGGGGACTGAGTGCACTCCAGACGGCCACCATTGCCAGCGCGTTGCCCTTCACCATCATCATGCTCTTGATGTGTTGGGGGCTGTTGCGCGCACTGCGGCTGGAAATTTTCAAACGTACCAGCCTCAAAGAAGCCATGTTGGCACCCAGGGTGTCTTCACAGTCTGACTCTTGGCAGCGTCGCCTCGCCCGGGTGATCCGTCATCCGAAGCGCCAGGATGTGCTGACCTTCATCAATGATACGGTGCACCCGGCCCTGGGTGAGGTCTGCAAAGAGTTTGAAAAACAGTCCCTGAGTGCCCGGGTCGTCCAGGACGACAATGACCGCTGCTGGATCGAAGTCTCTCACGGTGAGGAGATGGACTTTTTCTATTCGGTGCATGCCCGGCCCTATACACCGCCGACCTTTGTGATGAGCGATGTTCGCACCAAGCGCGGCGAGCAACTTCGCTACTACCGGGCGGAGGTCTATTTGCGTGAAGGCGGACAGGATTACGATGTCATGGGCTGGACTCGCGAACAGATCATTGCCGATGTGATTGATCAGTACGAAAAACACATGCACTTCCTGCAAAGCGTTCGCTAGTGTTCGCCCCGGGCCTTTAAAGGCCCAAGGATTTTCACGCCGTTTCCGAATCGGGGCGGCGTGAAAATTTTCCTTCCCTGTTAACCACCCCACATTGTCGATAATTCCTGGCATGGATTGTCACGACTGACTGGCGTTGCGGCGTTTAGCCGCTAATATGCGCCGGACATTTTCGGTCGTGATCGACAGGGTGAAATACATGGCGACAATAACAATAATCCGCTGGCACCACCTGGCAGCCATCGCCGTCGGCGGTGGTTGTCTGGGTGTGTTTCCAGCGCTTTCTCATGCACATGTCAAATGGTTCTCGGAGCCCGTGGCAGAGCCGGCGCCGGCGTTGCCGGACAGCACCACCGTGGTAGTGCTCTGCGTTCTGGTTGCGGTGGGTACCTTACTGGCAAAAGCGGTGGACCTGTTGAGCCGGGCCTATTCCCTGACGCCGCGCTGCCTTTGCAGCCGCTCCACAGGCCCGCTGCGGCTTGTGTACTATCTGATCGCCGGCTATTTTCTCGGCGCCGCCCTGACCGGAACGTTTCTGGTGCCTCACCTTCATGTTGCCGAACCCTTGTTGACCTTGGGGGTGGCGGCGCAGCTGGTGGTTTATAGCGCCTTGTTGCTCGAACGGGGTCGGGCGCTGTGTGCTTCTCTGATTGTGATGTTGTTTGTCATCGCCGGTCTGCACGATCCGCTCTTTGTCATGGAATATCCGGTGCTGTTGGGCTTGGCGTGGGTGGTACTGTTCGCTGATAAAACGCCCACGCCGCTGGGCATTTTTCTGGTCCGCTGTCTGCTCGGTGCCTCACTGATCAGTCTGGCTTTTACCGAAAAACTGCATAATCCCGCGCGAGCCATCGCGCTTCTGGATCATTACTCGCTCAATTTTATGAGTGAGTTGGGGCTGGCGTACAGTGACCGTTTGTTTGTCTACTCGGCCGGAGTGGTGGAGTTGCTTATTGGGGTGGTTTTTCTGAGCGGCTGGGTGACCCGGCTGACGATTGGCGTTCTGTTCGCTTTTATGGTGGCCACCAACAGTTACTTTTTCTGGATCGGAGAGTACCGCATGGCGATGATCGAACTGGTCGGACACCTGCCGATCTTTGCCTGTGGAATATTGTTACTGTTTTACCATCCGGTCAGTGAAAAAACAGGGGCTTCCGTCAGCCATCCGGGCGCGCCAGCAAGAGCGTCAGAAGCACCTGGTCGACCTCGCTGAGCGGGCGGTACTCCACCCCCGCCGCCAGTCCGCTATCGGTTTCCTGGCAGTGCACCAGAGTTCCGCGCAAACGGACCAGTTTGCGGGACTGGTACGCCAGTACGTCGGATACGTCTGGTGAATCAAAGTCTTCCAGCTCGATGGTCAGTGTGATTTCTTCCCCCTCGTCCAGAGGTAACGTCTCCTGAAGGTTGAGGCGTGCCCCGTTGAATGACATATCCACCACTTCGACCGAGCAGCAACGGTTGGCTTGTGCCACCCGGGCTATGGCTCGAACCGGGTGACGAGTGTGCTCGCGACGTTCTGGGGGCGCCATAGCGGGCATGGTGGCATCCTCGAAGTACCGACGGGTTCAGGGTTGTTGACTGGGGGCGATGAGCTCGCACAACTCCCGTTCCATGGCGTCCGAATTTCCGATGTTGAGCTCAATCAGACGACGCAAGTGCTGTATGCTCTCCAGATCAATGGATTGGCACTCCAGGCCCAGCCGGCCCGATTCCTGATGGGCCACACGGCCCTGCATGAAAATATCGATCTGGTCGCTCAGGTGGATATCCACGGAAATGGGGGTGTCGATTTGGACCGAGTGGCTGGCGGGCCATTCAAACAAAGCGCCTTTCAACGACAGGTCCAACACCTCGGCTTCAAAGGTGTCGGAGCCAATGGTCAGTTGTGCGGGAGCATTGAAATGAATGCGGCTGAACGGGCGTCGCTCCTGATGTTGCGGCATACCGGGCCTCACTGACGGGGTTATCCCCTAAGTGTAGTCGTTTTTTGATTGGCCACAAGGGGTGTTTGCGCCGGATGATACCGGTTACCTATAATCGGACTCCCGATAATGAACGACGAGCCCCTGTTATGACGCAGTTTCGAATCGGTATTGATCTCGGTGGTACCAAAACCGAGGTGATTCTTCTCAATGGTGACAGTGACACGCTGTTCCGCACCCGTATTCCCACGGTCAAGGGGGATTATCAGGCGACGCTGTCCGCCATAGCCGATCTGGTGGCGCAAGCGGAGGCGCAGGTCGACCTGCAGGGGTTGCCGGTCGGGGTGGGGATTCCCGGGTCGGTTTCCCGAAAGACCGGGAAAGTGAAAAATGCCAACTCGACCTGGTTGAATGGGCAACCGCTGCATGCGGACCTGTCCCGACGGCTCGAGCGCGATGTCAAAGTGGTCAATGATGCCAACTGCCTGGCGGTGTCCGAGGCCACCGATGGTGCCGCTGCCGGATACGAGTGGACCTTCGCGGCGATTCTGGGCACTGGATGCGGCGCCGGTCTGGCCTGGCGTGGACAGGCCGTGGTAGGGCCCAATGGTGTTGCCGGGGAGTGGGGGCACAACCCGCTGCCCTGGACATCGGACACCGAGTTGCAGTCCCGCCGCTGTTACTGTGGCCGCTTTGGCTGTCAGGAGACTTTTCTCTCGGGGACGGGGCTGTGTCTGTCCTATGAGCGGATGACCGGAGAGGCGCTCACTGGGCAGCTCATTGCGGAACGGGCCGGGTCGGGTGAGCGTGCGGCGGTGACGGTGGTGAATCACTATCTGGATGGATTGGCGCGCGGGCTGGCGGCGGTGATCAACGTGTTGGACCCGGACGTGATCGTGCTTGGAGGAGGTGTGTCCAATCTTTCGGTGATCTACGAGCGAATGCCCGAGTTGCTACCGCGCTATGTGTTTGGAGGGGAGTGCGACACGCCGGTGGTGCAGGCCGTGCACGGGGATTCCAGTGGTGTGAGAGGGGCCGCCTGGTTGAACCCCGTCGTGTCATGATGGGTAACCAGGCGGACGCGCTTTATCCAGATAAGCTGAAGCGGTTTATTCAAATAAGCTGAAGCTCTCTACCCAAACAGGTTGAAGCTCTCAACATTCAGCCACAGGTGGACAAAAATACTGGCGATGTAACCCAGGGCGATCACCGGGGTCCACTTCAGGTGGCCGAAGAAGGTGTAGGCACCGCGGGCCTGCCCCATCAGTGCCACGCCGGCGGCGGAACCGATCGACAACATGCTCCCGCCGGTGCCCGCCGTCAGGGTGATCAGCAACCACTGGCCGTGGGACATTTCCGGCTCCATGGTCAGCACCGCGAACATCACCGGAATGTTATCAATCAGTGCCGAGGCGACACCCAGCGTCACGTTGGCGAAAGTCGGGCCCCAGCCGTTGTAGAGAATGTCGGACATCATCGCCAGGTAGCCCATAAAGCCCAGGCCGCCCACACACATCACCACGCCGTAGAAAAACAGCAGGGTATCCCATTCCGCGCGGGCCACCCGGTTGAACACATCGAAAGGCACCACACTCCCCAGTCGACGCAGGGCGGCCTCGTCACCCGCGCGTTCGGCGAGCGCCCGTTTGCGGGCGAGGGAGCCGGGCAGGGTGCGGCGCAGGAAGTAACCGAAGAACTGCAGATAGCCCAGGCCCATCATCATGCCGGCGACCGGGGGCAGGTGCAGGAAGGTGTGGCAGGCCACGGCGGTGGCGACGGTAAACAGGAACAGCGTCATGATGCGCAGGGCGCCGCGCTTCAGCTCCACCTCTTCCACCACCGCGTGGGGTTTGCGGTTCTCGACAAAGAAACTCATGATCAGCGCCGGGATACCGTAATTCACCAGTGCGGGAATAAACAGCGAGAAGAACTCCTGGAACTGGACGATGCCGGCCTGCCAGACCATCAGGGTGGTGATGTCGCCGAAGGGGCTGAAGGCACCGCCGGCGTTGGCGGCGATGACAATATTGATACAGCACAGATTGATGAAACGGTTGTCGTCCGGGGCCATTTTGGTGACCACGGCACACATCAGCAGAGCCGTGGTCAGGTTGTCGGCAATGGGCGAGATCAGGAAAGACAGTATCCCGGTCATCCAGAACAGCGTTTTGTAGTTGAAGCCTTTGCGCACCATCCAAGCCCTGAGAACATCGAACAGGCGCCGCTCTTCCAGAGCGTTGATGTAGGTCATGGCCACCAGCAGGAACAGCATCAACTCAGCAAATTCCAGCAGGGTATGACGGAAAGCAGACTCGGACTCGGAGGACATGCCGCCCTGCACATACACCCAGCCAATCATCATCCAGATGATACCGGCTGCCACCAGCACCGGCTTGGATTTACGCAGATGCAGTTTTTCTTCGCCCATCACCAGCAGGTAGGCAATGACGAAGACGGTCAGGGCTACATAGCCGACACCGCTGTCGGTGAGATCCATACTGCCGACGGCGGCAAATGTCTGAGGGCTGAATAGCGCGAGCAAAACGCCCGCTAATACCGAAGTAAGCGCGAATGTTTGGGGCATTGTGAATTCCGTGTTGTGAGAGTCGGAAATGAGTGACCGAGGGCGGTTTAACGCGGGCGGGATATTACCATAACGTCTTTCTAAAATCCCCTCCAAAGCCCGCCGCTCTGGGGTTTGCTACTTCTTCAGAAGTAGTCCGAATTACCATTTTTGTGCTGTGGGTGGCGATCAAAGTGTCTGCTCAGTCACAGCATTGCCTGATCATGGGGTGTACGCTGACGTCCAACGATGTATTCAATGAGGCAATCCCCCCATGGCCCTGTTAGCACGTACCCTATCGGACGCTCCTGTCGAAGAAACCCGTGACTGGTTGGTCACGGAAATTGCTCCACATCAGTTCAGTGCTCATCGATCCGCACTGGTTCAGGGGAGCTGGACGGGCTGGTTTGATATGGCGGTCTGGCTGAAAACCCCGGCGGGCGCCATGCAACCGCTGCAATTGGAACTGGTCTACCGGGATGGTGCCGGGGAGCAGCGGGTGGCGATTGACCGGTGTCCGGTCGGGGGGCATCGCACGGTTCTGTTGAACGCTTCGCTACCACTGACCTTTTCCGGGCGTGTCCAGTGGGCGGCCTTTGTCCTCAAGCGGCTGGCGCCTGAAGCCAAGGTCAGCCTGGATTTGTGTCATCTGGTTCCTCAGGAGCGTCGCCAGCGTTTCGCCTGATCCATTGCAACTTTGACTGCCTGCTATACTGAGGGCTCTGTTCGGAGTCCCCAGTATGTCTATTGTTTTTCCACGGTTGGGCGCATTCGTTGTCTGGATAGCGTCCCTGCCGGTCTTTGCCGCCAATGTTCAGCTCGGCACCAATGTGTCGGACTTTGAGCAGTTCTACAATCGCGGTGGCGGCTCCGTCGAGCACATTCAATGTATTTTTGACCACCTGGGGTATACCCCCGAGATTCAGCGTATGCCCTGGCGACGTGCCCGACAGGAGGTGTCCACGGGCAAGATTGATGGGTTTTTTACCGCGATTCACACTCCTGAAGTTGACAAATACGCCACCTTGTCGGCACCTCTGTTGCTGGAAAACTGGTATTGGTACTGGGCGGCCGGCACCGAGGCACCGGACCAATGGCGCAACGGCGGAATCCGGGTGGGTGCCATTCTGGGCAGTCACCAAGCGGTGTGGCTGGATCAGCAAGGCTACCCGGTGCATATGCGGATCAACAGTCTACCCCAGTTGATCAAATTGCTCCTGAGCGGCCGTATTGATGCGTTTATCGCCGACCGGGACCACATGAGAGCGGCGGTCGAGGCGCTGGGGGTCGACATAAACCAGTATCAGGAGCGGTTTTTACGTTACATGCCGCTGGGCGTGTACTTTGGCGATGAGTTTCTGACCGCCCGTCCGGAATTTCTGAAGGCCTTCAACCGGCATATCATCGAGTGCACGGAAAGCGGTTTTGTCATGTCGGCCCTGGAGCAGGCTGAGCTGCACAGCTGGCTATCGCCCCTGTTGAGCGAGTGGCAGCGCACCCCAGGGTTGGTCGCAGCTCTGAAAGCTCAGAATCGGCACCATACGGACCTGGCACAAGAGGCGTTGGTACAAATGGATCAGGCCTGGCAGGAGGCCTTCCGCGAGGGGGCTTATGGCGAGGTTCAATCCTGGCTGGATCAGGTGCTGTCGGATCGACTGCGCGCCCTGGCCGTCGACGCCGACGGCCGCATCACCGAGGTGATTCTCACCGACTTGAAGGGCCTCAATGTGGCCGTCAGTGATATGACCTCGGATTACTGGCAGGGTGATGAAGCCAAGTTTCAACGGGCGATCGCGCTGAGCGCCGGACAACTGAATTTTGAACCGGTGGAATACGATGAGTCCACCCGGCGCTTTCAGGTACATGTCAGTCAGCCGGTGAAGGATCCCGATACCGGCGAGTTGCTGGGTATGTTGATCGTGGGAGTGGATGTCGACAAGGCGTTGTCACGCCCCCACTGACCGAGGCCTACGGGCACTCGGCCTTTTCTGCCGCAGGTTCGGCGTCGCCCGCCTCGGCGGCCCGGCGCACCTCATTTTTGCGCTGCGCTTCGGCGACCAGTACTGATCCCCAGCTGCGCAGGCGCTCAAATACCCACAGGCAGAACCCGAGGGCGCCCACTGCCAGTGCAATACCCACCAGTCCCAGGTCATCCTGCTCGGAAAAACAGGTCCAGACAAACTGCCCGACACACAGGGTTGCCACCACCAGCAGGATCGGCTTGCGGCCGATTTTATCGACGATGAACACGCCCAGAGGTGCGCCCAGGGCGACGACGGGTGCCGCTGCAAGCCAGTTCTCAAACACACCGGGTTGCCAGCTGTTGGTGACACTTTTGATAAGGACCCCGTACAGTGAGGCCAGAGCCATGATGACCACCGAGGTGGGAATCGCGATCTTCAGGTCCGCCCGGCACAGCAATACCAGCGCCGCATAGAGCACCATATCAACGCCCACCCCGGTGACCGACACCGCCAGCAGGCAGGCAACCAGCCCGAGTACAAACCCGACCCGGTGATCCCAGTGCTCGTCGAACTCGGTCATGCCGACATGGCCCGCAATTTCACCAATCCGGTACAGGTGCAGCACGCCAAAGCTGCCCCAGAGCACCGCGAAGGTGACCTTGATCCACAGGTCCGGAATCAGGGGGGCGAAGAAAATGATGCCAATCGGGGTGCCAATCAGACCGCCCACCACGGCGCCCTTGAGCATGGACCAGGCCAGTGGCTGGCGGCGCGCCAGGATGAAAATGGTGGCGCTCACCATGCCGATGGACTGCACGGCGAAGCTGAAATCCCGGCCGAGCGTGGCGGGCATATCGAACAGCAACACCAGC
>NZ_DGMV01000082.1:36009-36375 GCF_002388575.1 Marinimicrobium sp. UBA4509 | reverse complement strand
ACCGGAAAGCCGACAGTGCCCCCGCCCATGGGGGTGGAGCCCGCCGCATAGCTGCCGATCGCCATGGCCAGGGCCATGGGCCAGTGATCCTTCGCCGTCTGCCAGTGGCCGTCCATCTGAACCAGAAACAGCCAGGCGGTGTAAAACAACCCCAGCCAGAGAAACCAGACCCATAAGTGGCGCTTGGGCGGCGCTTTGATGTTCATCTTATTTCAACGGCTTGTACTTCACCCGCCGCGGCTGCGCATTCTCACCTTTACGCTTCACAAAGTCCTCGTGGTACTCGGTGTAGTTGCCCTCAAAGAACACCACCTCCGAGTCACCCTCGTAGGCGAGAATGTGGGTGGCCACCCGGTCCAGGAACCA
>NZ_DGMV01000082.1:28251-35928 GCF_002388575.1 Marinimicrobium sp. UBA4509 | reverse complement strand
CGGTCCAGGAACCAGCGGTCGTGCGAGATCACCATCACACAACCGGGGAACGCCAGAATGGCCTCCTCCAACGCGCGCAGGGTTTCAATGTCCAGATCGTTGGAGGGTTCGTCCAACAGCAACACGTTGGCGCCCTGCTTGAGGGTGTTGGCCAGGTGCAGACGGCCGCGCTCACCACCGGAGAGTTCGCCCACACGTTTCTGCTGGTCCGAACCCTTGAAGTTGAAGCGGCCCACATAGGAGCGCGAGTTCACTTCGTAGTTGCCGATGCGCAGAATGTCCTGGCCACCGGAGATGGCTTCCCAGACGGTCTGGTCATCCTTCAGGTTCTCCCGGCTCTGTTCAACGTAGGCCACCTGCACAGTCTCGCCCAGCTCGATCTTGCCGCTGTCGGGCTGCTCGGTACCGGCGATCATCCGGAACAGGGTGGACTTACCGGCACCGTTACCACCGACAATACCGACCACGGCACCTTTGGGAACGCTCATGGTCAGGTTGTCGATCAGCAGGCGGTCGCCGTAGCCCTTGGAGACATTTTCCAGTTCGATCACTTTGTCCCCCAGGCGCTCGCCCGGCGGAATGTAGATTTCGTTGGTCTCGTTGCGGGCCTGGAATTCCTGGCTCTGCAGCTCATCGAAGCGGGACAGGCGGGCTTTGTTCTTGGCCTGACGGCCCTTGGGGTTCTGACGTACCCATTCCAATTCCGCCTTCACGGCCTTCTGATGCGCGGCTTCAGACTTGGCTTCCTGCTCCAGGCGCTTCTCTTTGGCCTCCAGCCAGTCACTGTAGTTGCCCTCATAGGGAATGCCGTGGCCGCGGTCCAGCTCCAGAATCCAGCCGGCGGCATTGTCCAGGAAGTAGCGGTCGTGGGTGATGGCCACCACGGTACCGGGGAACTGCTGCAGGAACTGCTCCAGCCAGTAGACACTCTCGGCGTCCAGGTGGTTGGTGGGCTCGTCCAGCAGCAGCATGTCCGGGCGGGACAGCAGCAGGCGGCACAGGGCCACCCGGCGGCGTTCACCCCCGGAGAGTTTGGTTACATCTGCATCCCAGGGCGGCAGGCGCAGGGCGTCGGCGGCCACTTCCAGCTTGTGGTCCAGGTTGTGGGCATCCCAGGCGGAGATGATGTCTTCCAGCTCGCCCTGACGCTTGGCCAACGCATCGAAATCCGCGTCCGGCTCGGCGTAGGCGGCGTAAATCTGGTCCAGCTCAGCCAAGGCGTCCACCGCCTCGCGCACGCCGTCTTCCACATTGCCGCGTACGTTTTTTTCCGGGTCCAGTTGAGGCTCCTGGGGCAGGTAGCCCACGGAGATACCCGGCATGGGCCGCGCCTCACCGTTATAGTCCTTGTCCACCCCGGCCATGATCCGCAACAGGGTGGATTTACCGGCGCCGTTCAGGCCCAGAACACCGATTTTCGCGCCAGGGAAGAAGGACAGGGAGATGTCTTTCAGGATCTCTTTCTTGGGCGGCACCACCTTGCCAACCCGATTCATGCTATAGACGTACTGCGCCATGGGGGCTACAACCTCATTGAGACGGGGAATTCGCTGGTTACTATAAAGAAACGCGCAAGGTACCGAAAGCGCGGGAAGAGTGCAATCAGCAAGAAGAGGGGGGAGGGGACTGTCGGATTACGGCCTTCGGCCTAATCCGACCTACTCAGACTATGGAATATCAAGCCATCCAGTAGGTCGGATTAGGCCAAAGGCCGTAATCCGACAAGGTAGGTTCGGTAACCCGAGTAAGTCGGATTAGCGCGCAGCGCGTAATCCGACAAGGTACTCACACAGATTACTGACGGGTGCAGTAGGGCCCGATCAGGGTACCCACAAAACCACCGGCCACATTGGTGCTGAGGTTGGTGGCATCCACCCCTTCGGCCAGGGTGTGACGCTCGCCATTCACCTCGTAATGGGCACTCATCTGTCCGGCATCAAAGGCCATCGACAGAACCACATTCTCGGTGCTGGGCAGTGGGGCCGCATTCACCAGGGTGTCTTCGGTCGAACCCTGCCGGCGGTACAGCGCCACCTGGTCTTCGCCGTTGTCCTGGGTGATGGCCAGGAAGATCAGATTCTCATCGTTCTGCACCGCCGCCAAGCCGGCCCGGTCCTGATCCGCCTGGGGATCAAAGGTCACCGTGGTGGACAGGTCGGCAATGTGGTGTTGCTGGCGCCGACCCAGGAAGGCGGGTACCGAGTTCAGGTCGCCCAGGCCATTCTGACAGTTCAGGCTGAGCGTGCCGTTGTTCACTTCATAGAAAAGACCGCTGTCCGGGTCGCGAACGCCCATCCAGCCCAGCGCCAACTGGTCGCCATCGAACTCATCGGTATAGCCAAAGTCACCCGACTGGCGCGGATTCGGTGTGGGCTGTTCGGGCAGTTCCGGCTTCTCCAGCGCAAACGGAATGCGCTCGCCCCGGGGCAGAATGTAGGGCCAATCGTTTTCCCAGCGTACCGGCAGCAGGAAGGTCTCCCGGCCAATGTTGAACATGTCATTGTCGTAGGAGCGGATCGCCAGGAAGGTGGCCCACCAGTCGCCATTGGGAATCTGTACGAATTTGGCGTGGCCGGCGGCGATGATCGGGTTGTCCCGCTCAAAGTCCAGGTCGCGCTGGGTCAGGATCGGGTTGTGCTCGGCGGGGGTGTAGGGGCCCCAGACGTCGTCGGACCGGAAAATGGTCTGGGAGTGGTGCACGCTGGTGCCGCCCTCCGCCGCGGTAATGTAGTAGTAGCCGTTGCGCTGGATGATGTGCGGCCCTTCGATCCAAACCGGCTGGGTGGAGATGTCGACCCCGCCGTTGATCAGCTGCTTGCGCTCACCGACCATGGTCAGGTTCTGCCAGTCAAACTCCTGAATCCAGATGGCGCGGTGGCCGTCGTAGCGGGGTTCCTCATTGGGGGCGCCGTTGTTCAGGATGTAGGCCTTGCCGCTGTCGTCCCAGTGGATGGAGGGGTCGATGCCCTCAAAGCCCAGCCAGTGCGGGTCCGACCAGGGGCCGGTCGGGCTGTCGGCGGTCATCACAAAGTTGCCGCCGCAATCCACACAGGTGGAGGCCAGGTAGTAGGTGCCTTCATGGAAGGAGATGTCCGGTGCGAAAATCCCCCGGGACACTTCCAGACCCTTGTAATCAAACTGGTCGGGCCGGTCGATCGCGTTGCCGATCTGGGTCCAGTTGACCAGGTCCTTGGAGTGGTAGATCGGCAGCCCCGGAAAGTGGGTGAACGACGAGGTGACGACATAATAGTCGTCGCCTACCCGCGCCACGGTGGGGTCGGGGGCATAGCCGGAAATGATCGGGTTGCGGAACTCGCCTTCACCCACCTCGACCTGCTCCTGGGACTGGCCCTCGTAGGTAAACCGGCTGAACTGGGCGGCTGTGGCCGACGCCGTGCTCTCGGATGCGCTGGCCTCCGGGGAGGATAATGCCGCGTCCGGATTGCCGTCACTGGTGGAGTCGCAGCCGACCAGGAGGGCAAACACACTCAACAGTGAGCCTTTTATCAGTTTATTCATACTATAAGTCCTCGTTATCCTGATGAAGAGTCGGATTTCAGTGGGCTGTTCTGACTCCCGATCC
Source organism: Marinimicrobium sp. UBA4509 (assembly GCF_002388575.1). Classification (NCBI taxonomy): domain Bacteria; kingdom Pseudomonadati; phylum Pseudomonadota; class Gammaproteobacteria; order Cellvibrionales; family Cellvibrionaceae; genus Marinimicrobium; species Marinimicrobium sp. UBA4509. The sequence continues at coordinate 32,345 of NZ_DGMV01000082.1, read as the reverse complement.
CGCGCGTAATCTAGCGTTTTGACCTAAAAAATATGACAGAAATGCTAATAATTTCTGCAAAGTGCAAGTATTTCAGCCACTTGCGGCTGTGAAGGTTATCCATCTGACAATAATATAATAATCACATATGGTACGAATAACTATAACGCCTTTTGTCGCCTCACTCAATTCCTTCCCTTTCGGGGGCTCAGGGTGGCTGGCGGAATTTTCTACCGTATGCGCGGTGGCCTGAGGGCCAGACGATAACCATAAAACGCAAGGTAGGTACTAGCGATGGAAGTTCCCTTTGAAAGACGACCCTTGTTCAGACTGTTTGGTGCGAGTGTGCTGGCGTTGAGCCTTTCGGCCGTCGCACACCCGGGCTATGCGCAGGAATCAGACGAAGAGACCGACGAGACCTCCGGGGCGGACCCCGAGCCGTCCCTGGCGGAGTCCGCGCCGGCCCAGCCCTCCATGGAGGAGCTGGTAGTGGTAGGTGCGCGGCTTTCACTGGAGACCGCACGGGACATCAAACGTGAGTCAACCAATATTGTCGACTCGGTGACGGCGGTCGACGTCGGCGCCCTGCCGGACAAGTCGGTGGCCGAGGCCCTGCAGCGGCTGCCCGGCATCACCGTGTCCCGCTTCGCCGCCAACAACGACACCCAGCACTTCTCTGCTGAACCCTCCGGCGTGGTGATCCGCGGCCTGGACCATGTGCGCTCGGAATTCAACGGCCGGGATACCTTCTCCGCCGACAGTTCCCGGGGGCTGAGCTGGGAAGACGTATCGCCGGAGCTGATGAGCCGGGTGGATGTGTATAAAAACCAGAGCGCCAACCTGATCGAAGGCGGGATCGCCGGGGTGGTGGATCTGCACACCCGTGTGCCCTTCGACTTTGATGGCGAAATGCTGGTCGGCTCCGCCGAGGTAAACTACAGCGAGGTGGCTGATTCCTTCGACCCCAATGTCTCTGGCCTGTACAGCAACCGGTGGGAAACGGCGCTGGGTGACTTCGGCCTGCTGGGGCAGATTGCCACCTCCCGTCTGGATACCCGCAGCGAGGGCATCTATCTCGGACGTATGGGCATTCACGAACCGGGCTATTTCGAGGAAACCCTGCCCGACGGCACCGTCCGTCCCACTCAGGAAGAGACCTATGTGCCCACCTTTATCACCGCCCGGGACAACCTGTACCAGCGGGAGCGCACCGGTGGTGCTTTTGCCGCCCAGTGGCAGAGTCCCGATGAAGAAATCGTGACCACCTTCCAGTTCAATCGCTCGGAGTACGAGCAGCTGAACACCGAGTACAGTGCACTGAACTTCCTGTTTGCCCTGTGGGGGCAACCGGCGGACCACGTCATTCCCGCGGACTGGCCCGACGGTACCTACCCCATGCCCGGGGAGACTTTCATGTTTCGAGAGGACCGCAGCTTTCTCGCCGGTGAGCCCACCGCCGGACCGGGCTGGTGGGGCGGCAGTGAAGAGGAGGCGGCCGCCTTCGGGGTGAACGAAGAGGGTATCCCCCTGATGAATCCCACCGGCTGTGGCTGGGGCACGTCTCAGGAGTATCTCGAGGAATACTGCGAAGAGCCCTATGACCAGCGGGCCGTCGGTATGGAAACCAACTCCCGGCAAATTCACAGCGAAAGCATGACCCAGGATGCGTCCATCAATATCAAGTGGGCACCCACTCACCAATTCCGCGCCAACTTCGACCTGCAATATGTCGATGCCACGCGGGACAGCTATGGTACCGCTGGCGCATTGCAGAGCTATACCGGCATGTACGCCGATTTCCGCGGGGAGCTTCCCTTTGTCGAATACCGGGATCCGCTCAACGTCAACTTCTCGGAGGGTGGGCTACAGAATCCCAACTCCTGGAATTACGCCTGGGTTCAGGACCACAAGAGTGCCAGTGAAGGGGAGTCTCTGGCGTTCAAAGCCGACGGTGAGTACGACCTGAACGGCACCGACTGGGTGGAGTCGATCGCCTTCGGTGCGCGCACGGTCAACCGGGAGCAACTGGTGCGCGAAGCGTGGAACTTCCGTGGCATCACCAGTCGCTGGGAAAGTGCGGCCTATTTCAACGCCGACAAAACCGACCCCATCGATTCGGTCACCTATGCCGGGCAGGAAACCTTCTTTGGCGGCTACCCTGACCCCGAGGAATCATTGACCTATCGGGCCTTCCCCACGGATTACATGGGTGGCGGCGTGATGGACTCCACCGAGTTCCTCTATATCGACCCGGAGGTCCTGGGTGATCCGGCCCGGGTGAATGAGTACTTTGATCGCCGCAACCTGGGAATCGGTCAGTTCTATCCAATCTGCTCCGCCGAAGGGCCCACCCGGGGTCAGGAAGTTCTGGATGCCAATGGCGACTCCACCTGCTTTACGCCCGGCGAGACGCTCACGGTGGAAGAAGAAGTGCATGCCGCTTACTTCATGGTCAACTACGGAGGGCCGGCGGCCACGCTGTTCAATACCGATGTCGGTGTGTCGGGCAACGTGGGTGTACGCTACGTGGAAACCAACACCCGCAGCGAAGGCAGTGTGAATTACGGCTCCTTCACTGACAGTCAGTTGGAGTGTTACGAATTGACCGAGGGCAATCAGGATAACCCCGACGCGCCCAACACGGCGCCGCCGTCGACGCCTTACTCAAGCGGCTGTTACCTGATCGGTGCCGAGGCGCACAACGAACAGGTGCCGGATATGCCCGACACGGTGGATGATGGCAACGGCAACATCATTGACAACCCGGCCAAGGTGTACCTGCCCGAGCACATTGAAGGGTCCCGTGAGGACCTGGCGTTTCACGACGGCACCATTGCGCCCGTAGTCGGTGACAAAACCCATTACCACCTGTTGCCCAGTGCGAACCTGAAGCTGGATGTGACAGACAATGTGATTGTCCGTTTTGCCTACTCCAAAGCCATGGCGAGACCAGACTTCAGCATGTTCCGCTATGCGGCCAACATCAACGAGCCGGGTATTGATGTGGGTTACTCCGCCCAGTGCAAAACCTACAATCAGGAAACCGACTCGGTGGAATCGGTGCCCAACTGTACGCCCAGCCCGGAACTCAGTTATGACGATCAGGGTCGTCTGACCGGCGCTCGACCCCGTTACTCGGTCAATACCGGTAACCCGTACCTGGAGCCGATCACGGCGGATAACTACGATGCGACCTTCGAGTATTACTTCGACGGCGCCGGCATGTTTACCGTCAACCTGTTCCAGAAGGACTTTGACAACTACATCACCTACGGCACCACCGTGGTACCGGTGACCAACAATGGTGTCACCCGGGATATGTATATCAACGGTCCGGTCAACGGCGAGGGCGCCAGTGTCTGGGGCTACGAGGCGAACGTCCAGCGCTTCCTGGACTTCCTGCCCTCGCCCTGGGACGGTATCGGGTTTCAGGCCAACTACACGAAAATCTACAACCAGGGCATTGAAAACACCAACTACGATGGTGCCGGCGGCGCGGTGGATGCCGATGCCGAACGCTACGTGAAAACCGATGCACTGCAGGGCATGTCCGAGGACGCCTACAACCTGGTGCTGATGTACGAAAAAGGCGACTTCGCCTTCCGCACCGCGTACAACTGGCGCTCGGAGTATCTGGTGACCGCGAACGATTGCTGCAACCTGCCGGTGTGGCAGAGCGATCAGGGTTTCCTGGATGCCTCCATTCGCTACCGTCTGACCGATGGGCTGGAAGTGAGCCTGCAGGCCAGCAACATCCTCGATACCACCACCAACCTGCTGCAACAGGTGCGCGGTTCCGATCACGAAGACTACCCGAACCACAAGGTACCCACCGCCTGGTTCAAGAGTGATCGTCGCCTCTCTCTGGGGTTGCGCATGCGGTATTGATGGGTTCGTAACTCTCCCCTGCGAGGAGCCTTGCCCCGGACGCGGTGATTGACCCCGCCCCGGGGCCTTTTTGTTATAGTCGACGTAACCAACAAGAGGTCAATAACGTGAATTGGATAAAACCCTTGGGCATGGCCGCCTTGATGCTGTTGTCCGGCTGCAGTGGGCAGCCCGGTACGTTCGGTCAGTCAGAGCGCGGCGCGGAGCAGGGGGCGCACGATGCAAGT
>NZ_DGMV01000082.1:17081-28157 GCF_002388575.1 Marinimicrobium sp. UBA4509 | reverse complement strand
GGGGGCGCACGATGCAAGTGCCTCATCGCCGTCGCCGGATCAGCGAGCAAGCAACCCGCTCATCTGGGCCGATGTGCCGGACCCTTCCGTCATTCGTGTGGGCGACACCTATTACATGAGCAGCACCACCATGCACATGAATCCCGGCCTGCCCATCATGAAATCCCACAATCTGGTGGATTGGGAGCTGCTGGGTTATGCCTATGACACCCTGTCGGACGGCAACGAATCCACCTTGAGCCAGGGCGAGCAATCCTACGGCCAGGGCTCCTGGGCCAGTAGTCTTCGCTATCATCAGGGGCGCTTTTACGTCAGCACTTTCGCCAACCACACCGGCAAGACCTATATTTTTTCCACCGACGATATTGAAAACGGTAACTGGGAGCGGGCTACTATTGATGAGCTCTTCCACGACGCTTCACTGGTGTTTGATCAGGGCCGGGTGTTCCTGATCTATGGCAACGATGACATCCATCTGGTCGAACTCAATGCCGAGGCCACCGCGGTCAAACCCGATGGTTTGAGCACCACACTCATTGAAAAAGCCTCAGCCATCGCGGGCGATGAATTCTGGGTGCCCTCCGAAGGGGCGCAGCTGACCCGCAAAGACGGCATGTACTACCTCAACCTGATCAGTTGGCCCGCCGGCGGTATGCGCACCCAGTTGGTGTATCGGGCCGAGCAGCTCACCGGGCCCTATGAAGGGCGCATCGTGCTGGAAGACCGGGGCATTGCCCAGGGCGGACTGATCGATACCCCGGACGGCGACTGGTATGCGTTTCTGTTCCGCGACTTTGGTGCGGTGGGGCGCATTCCCTATCTGGTCCCCGTGCAGTGGCGGGACGGCTGGCCGGTGTACGGCATTGACGGCAAAGTGCCCGAACGGTTGCCCATCGTCGCCACGGGTGATGGGCTGAATAATCTGGTGGCCTCGGATGACTTTGATTATGCCTCCGATGCCGATCTGAAGCTCGCCTGGCAGTGGAATCACAACCCGAATGACAGGGGCTGGTCGGTCACCGGGCCACCCGGCTATCTGACCCTCACCAACCAGCGCGTGGATTCCGGGCTGCTCGATACCCGGAATACACTCACCCAGCGGACCTTCGGCCCCAAATCCCGGGCCACGGTTGCTCTGGATGTCTCCGAACTGCGCTCCGGTGACCGGGCTGGTCTGGCCGCACTGCAGGCCAACTACGGGTTTGTCGGTGTGGAGCAGACTGACAGCGGTCGCGCGCTGGTGATGGTGAGCGGCAACGCCGAGCAGGAACAGGTGCAGGCGCGCATTCCGCTCACTCAGTCCACCGTGTACCTCCAGATCCGGGCCGACTTCGAGGACCAACGCGATCAGGCCAGCTTCTGGTACAGCCTGGATCAGGAGCAGTGGACCCGAATTGGCGAGCCCCTGACGATGGAATACACCTTGCCCCATTTCATGGGCTACCGCTTCGCCCTGTTCAGCTACGCCACCGAGCAGACTGGCGGTCGGGCCGCCTTTGATTATTACCGGGTGGAGTGAATCGTTCGCGTCGCCCGGGTTAAGTCGCCGGGCGGCCAAGGCCGCCTGATAGATTATAAGTAAAACTGTATTCCTATATGAAAAATTGTGTGATTTGCGGTAGTCTTCCCTTACCCCCAATAACAAACCACCTCTGAGTCAGTTGCCATGTTCAATCGTCTGTTGTCCGTCCTGCATCGTCCGACCTTACTTCAAGGGTTGGGGATTGTCTCACTGTCACTGCTGACGGCCTGTCAGCCCACCGATACCACCTCCCCGGATACGGTGGCGGTGGACGCCCAGCCGCTGACTTTCTGGTACGACCGGCCCGCCGAGGCCTGGACCGAAGCGCTGCCGCTGGGTAACGGTCGCCTCGGTGCCATGGTGTTTGGCGGGGTGGATCAGGCCGTGTTGCAACTGAATGAGGACACCGTCTGGGCCGGCGGCCCGCAGAATAACGTCAAGCCCTCGCTCAAGCCCCATCTGGAAAAAGTCGCGGAACTGGTGCTCGCCAACCGCCACGAGGAGGCTCAGGCCTACGCGGACGAGCACATCAAGTCCCACCACGACGGCATGCCCTACCAGACCGTGGGAAACCTGGTAATCGACCCGCAACACCCGGCCCAAGCCGACGACTACCGACGCGAGCTGGATATCGGTCAGTCTCTGGCCCAGGTGCGCTACCAGGTTGATGGCGTGACCTACCAGCGGGAAACCTTCGCCGCTCTGTCCGCCCCCGTCATCGTGACCCGCTGGACCGCCAGCGAGACCGGAAAACTGGATCTGGATCTGGGCTTCAACAGCCCCATGGACCACAGTGTTTCCGTGGACAATCAGCGCCTGCGAGTGGAAGGCAAGGGTGGTGATCACGAAGGCGTGGAGGGAAAAATCCGCTTCACCGCACTGGTCAATCCCATTCTGGAGGGCGGCACACTGGACAGTACCGGCCAGGGCTTGCGAATTCGCGGCGCCGACCGGGTGACCGTCTACACCGCCATGGCCAGCAATTTTGTCCGCTATGACGATGTGTCCGCGGACCCGACGGCCCGGGCCGAGCAACACCTGGCCGACGGCCTGCGCCGCTCCTACGAGGAGCTCCGCTCGGCCCACATCGCCGCCTATCGGGATCAGTTCGATCGCGTCTCCCTGGACCTCGGGCCCGCGCCGGCGGAGGATCAGCCCACGGACCAGCGCCTGGCGAACTTCCGTGAGCAGAATGATCCTCATCTGGCGGCGCTCTACTTCCAGTTCGGCCGTTACCTGCTGATCAGCAGTTCCCAGCCCGGCACCCAGCCGGCCAACCTGCAGGGCATCTGGAATGATCAACTGACGCCGCCCTGGGACAGCAAGTACACCCTCAATATCAATGCCGAAATGAACTACTGGCCGGCGGAGTCCACCAACCTGTCCGAGCTGCACGAACCGCTGTTCGGCATGCTCAAGGACCTTGCGGTGACGGGTCGGGAAAGCGCGCGGGAACTGTACGACGCCGACGGCTGGATGGTGCACCACAACACCGATATCTGGCGCCTGACCGGTCAGGTGGATGGAGCCTATATGTGGGGGCAGTGGTTGGGCGGCGCCGCCTGGCTCAGCCAGCATATTGGCTACCGTTACCACCATACCGGCAATCGGGATTTCCTCGCCGAGCATTACCCGATTCTGCGCGATGCGGCGCGCTTCTACGCCAGCGTACTGACGGAAGATCCGGATACCGGCTGGCTGGTTCTGGTGCCCAGTAATTCCCCGGAGAACGATTATCTGCACCGGGATGACGGGGTGCAGGCCGCCATCGACGCCGGCGTCACCATGGACAACCAGTTGGTCTTCGACCTCTTCTCTCTGGTTGTGGAAGCGGCCGAGGTGCTGGGGCAGGATGCGGAGTTGGCAGCGGAGCTGAGACAGTTGCGCGACCGGTTGCCTCCCATGCAGATCGGCCAGCATGGGCAGCTGCAGGAATGGTTGCAGGACTGGGACAGCCCCGAAGACAAGCATCGCCATGTCTCCCACCTGTACGGCCTGCATCCGAGCAATCAGATCTCGCCCTACCGCACCCCGGAGCTGTTCAGTGCCGTGCGCACCAGCATGGAAATGCGCGGGGATGAGTCCACCGGTTGGTCCATGGGCTGGAAAGTGGGTATCTGGGCGCGCCTGCAGGATGGCAACCGCGCCTACAAACTGCTCACCGATCAGATCAAGCTGGTCACCGAGGACAGCGCCCAGTTTGAGGCCGGCGGCACCTACGCCAATATGTTTGCGGCCCACCCGCCGTACCAGATCGACGGCAACTTCGGCGTGACCGCGGGTATCGCGGAGATGCTGGTACAGAGTCACGACGGCGCCATTCACCTGTTACCGGCGCTGCCGGATGCCTGGCCGGAGGGTAACGTCAAAGGGCTGGTAACCCGAGGTGGCTTTATCATCGATATGAGCTGGCGTGAGGGCAACGTCAGCGAACTGAGTGTCCGCTCGACCCTGGGTGGCCCCCTGCGTTTGCGGGTGCACTCGGACCTGACGCCGGCCGGTGACTTCGCGCTGGAGCCGGTCCGAGAGGGCGCACCGAGCGACAATCCGCTGCTGCAGGTCCCGGTGATCAAAACGCCCATCATTCACCAACCCGAGGCGGTGCAGCCGGTGGACGTTGCGCCCAGCCAACTGCTGGAAACACAGACCCAGCGGGGTCAGGCCTACCGTTTCAAGGGCTGAGTATTGCTGAGCATAAGCCATGGGATGGCGTATGAATTCTGGCCAAATAGGGGGTATCCGGTCTATATTACCTTTTGGTAATGCAAGGATTCGACATGTTCAGCTTAAAAAGCAAGATTATGGGCCTGGCGACGGCGTTGATGGTATTCGCCGCGCTGGGTTCCTGGTTGGGGTACCGGGCACTGTCCAACGACATTGTGGAGCGTTGGGGTCAGCAGGTCGCCGAGATCCAGGTTCGCTATGACAGTGCTCGGTTGCTCAGCTCCCTGGAGCGGGAAATTGGCCTGGCTAAACAGATGGCCAGCTCCCAGGCCATTATCCAATGGGCGCAGAACCCCGAGGACCCGTCACTCCAAGAGCAGGCGCTCGAGGAGCTGGAAACCTACCGGACCAATCTGAGTGACCACAATTATTTTCTGGCGCTGCTGGAGAATCGTCACTACTACTACAACAATGCCAATAATGAGTTCGCGGGGAACCAGTTTCGCTACGTCCTGGACCCGGACAGCGCGGACGATGCCTGGTTCTTTCAGTTGATTGAGGAGGGGCGGGACTTCCATCTCAACGTCAACCCGGATGTGGCGCTGGGGGTGACCAAGCTGTGGATCGATGTACTGGTTCGCGACGATCAGGGCAATATTCTGGGCATGGTGGGAACCGGGCTTAACCTCGATGCTTTCCTGCAGGACATCGTCGACATTGGCCAAGACGGAATTACCACCCTGTTTGTCGACTACAACGGCGCCATTCAGCTTTACCGGGACCGCAATTACATCGATTTTGCCAGCATCATCAAACCGGAAGGACAGAAAAACACGGTCGATCGCCTGTTCGATTCCCCCCAGGACAAGCAGCGTATTCTCGGCATGTTGGAGATGCTCAAGAAGCGCCCGGACACCGCCGGCGCGGTGGAAAGTGGTTTTGTTCGCATCAACGGCGCCGAACACCTTGCCGGCGTCGCCTTTTTACCGACGATCGGGTGGTTTGAAATTACCCTGTTGGATTTGAACACCCTCGTACCGGGCCATTACCTGTGGCCGCTGATCGCGGTATTCCTGGTCACCCTGGTGGTGGCACTGGGGCTGTTTCACTACATCATTCAGTCCCGGGTTTTACGCCCAATTGCCAGCCTGGAAAACGCCGTTGAACAAGTGCGGGAAGGGCGTTTTGAGTTACCTTACCTGCCCAAACCGGACAATGAAGTCGGTCGCCTGGCCGACCACTTCGAAAAGATGACCGATCGGGTAAGACGCTATACCGGCGAGCTTGAAGCGACCGTTGCCCAGCGCACCGAGCAATTGCATCGCCAGGCTCGCGTTGACGCATTGACAGGGTTGAAGAACCGGCGAGGGTTGGATGAAGCGCTGCTGGAAGTGATCAGCCGAGCCGAGCGCGAGGGCAATCGATATGGTCTGATCTGGCTGGACATTGATCACTTTAAAATCATCAACGATGAGCGTGGTCATCAGCTAGGGGATGACGTGTTGCGTCGCGTCGCTACCTGGTTGAAGGCGTCGGTCCGTCCGTACGACGTCGTCGGCCGCTGGGGCGGCGACGAGTTCCTGGTGTTGCTCTCGCCCTGCGACCCACCGACGCTGGAAGAGCTGGCCGAGCGCATTCGCCGTACCACGGAGGTAGAAAGTAAAGCCACCGGGGTTGCGATAACGCTGAGTCTTGGAGCCTATTACGGGCATCCGAGCGAATCGATCGATCACTTGCTGAAACAGGCGGATCAAGCACTGTACAAAGCCAAGCAAGAGGGTCGTAACCGTGTGGTGGTGAGCCTGGGTGGATTTGAGACCTCGGATACTCACTGACATCCTGCGGTAGTTTCGGACCAGTGTTTCACAGTCTCATCAGCTGAACTTCACGAGGTGGCTTGAAGACAACCTTGAGCAGATAGCGGTAGATGTCTTTATCCAGCAAACCGATGTCGGTGGGCGTCCCCACGAGCGTCTCCCAATCCGGCTCGCCATGTCCCGTCAGCGTTGCCAGAACACACCAGTTATCCAGCAGGAAAAGCGTGTAGGGTGACACTTCATCGTCCGGATTCTGGTATTCAATCAGCGCCGCGGGTCCAGGGTAGGGCCAGGCTTTCAGCGCGAGGCTGCCGAGCGCGTCCATCAGGCTCACATTGTGCTGCGCCGCTGACCAGTCCCCGGTGCACAGCCCCTTGCAGTGTTTCAGTTGACGTCCCATGCAGGAGCCATTCAGCGGCGCGGGTGTGATGATGACGTGATCGCATAAGCCGAATTGTTTGCCGGTATCAATCAGCGCGTTGCGCGCTTTCTTTTTCGACGGAAACAGGCCGTACATACGCCGATCACGGGCGGCCGACGGTGCCTCGATGATCTCCGGTCGCAGTACGCCTTCAGCGTCCTCACGCAACTGCAGTGTGTACAGCGTGCTGACTCTGCGCAGCCGACGATTGAACAGCGGCTGCCGGGTCTTGATCTCCTTGGCTTCGAGCAACAGCGCGCTCAATTCCCCTGTGGTGGGCTGCACCTGAATATCCCGAACCTGCTGACACATCGCCATGCCGCGGGCCGAGGTGCGATCGGCGGTGAAGTGGGACATCACCCGCTTGCGTACATCCACGCTTTTGCCGACATACAGCAGGCTGTTGTTCTCGCCATAAAAGTAATACACCCCGGGTCCATTGGGTAACCGGTCCAGGCAGGTAGGGTCCAGCCCAGGTGGCATGCTGGGCCGTCGCGTCTGCACCTGAACGGCCTGCATAAACGATTCGGGTGATCGGTCGGTCGCGGCTCGGCACAGAAATGTATAGGTCGCCCGGGCATCCGCCAGGGCGCGGTGACGGGCATCGGTTTCAATCCCGAAGCGCTGGATGATTGTCTCGAGACTGTGACGACGATGTTCCGGATACAGTGCCCGGGACAGTTTAACGGTACAGAGCAGCTCCAGCGAGAGCGGAAAGCCCAGCGAAGCAAAGGCATTGTGCAGGAAGCCGTAATCAAAGCGGACGTTGTGCGCCACAAACACCTTTCCTTCCAGGCGCTGAAATATGGCCTTCGCCACCTGCTCAAAGCGCGGCGCGTCGGCCACCATCGCATCGGTGATCCCGGTAAAGCGTTGAATGGTCGACGGGATGGCAATGCCCGGGTTGATGAGGGTGCTCCACTCACGCACACCGTCTTTGTCCACCTCGACGATACCGATCTCGGTAATGCGGTCGCGGGTCACACTGCCGCCGGTGGTTTCAATGTCCACGATCGCCAAGGGGCGATCCAGGCCGGGAAAGCGAGTGGCAAGTTGAGTGTTCGATACCGGGTCTGACAAGCGGCCTCCAATCGGTGAGCGAGTGGCTCACTTGACTACGTCAAGGAGGTGCAATTAGACCATAAACCGTTGCGGCTATCGTTGCGAGCGGCACCTATGTGATGCCGCTCGCAACGTAGAACGGGCGCTCAATCGAGCTCAAACACAAACCGGTTACGCACACCGTGTACGTCCACCGCCACACCGTCCTGTACTCGTGGCTGATACTTGAACTGCTCCGCCGCAGCAATGGCCGCCCGATCAAATACCGATGTGGTCTGGCCCTCGGTGGTGACCGCTTCCACAATCACCACATCGGCCGTTCTTCCCGTGGCGGTGACCGTATATTCCACGGTCACGAACCCCTCGATACCGCGAGTTGCCGCCAGACGTGGATACTGTGGTGCTACCTTGACGATGGCCATCAGATCACCACCGGTGGACACCGTCAGGGCTTCAGTGCGAGACAGCGAGGGTAACGCCACGCTGACCTCGGTGACCGAGGTTACCTGCGTCTCCACGACCGGCTCGGCGATCGGCTCCGGCGCCAGTGCGGGAGGCTCTGGTCGGGTGGGTGCTTCGATGATGGTTTCAATGGGCTCCGGCTTGGCCATGACCACCGGTTCGATTTTTGGTGGGTCGGTCACTACCGGCAGTTCAAAGTCGGTGTTGATCAGAGAGTACATCAGTAACAGCAGGCCGAAGGTGGTCACCAGGGCCATGGGTGGGGCATAGACATGGGAAGCGCGCATAGGCTTGATCTCCTTGATCCATGAGAAAGTAGAATCATTCCCACTTTCACTGTAAGCCTAGTTCGCGGTTATTACGCCAGCAAAGACGAATTGGAAATATTCCCGAGGTTTGAACCACTGATTCGCTATAAAAAATCCGGTATCTATCCGGTGCGCGTATTACAGTGCGGCGGATCCATTGTGGTGCTTGCGATAAGCCAGCGGCGTCGCGCCCAGCATCCGTTTGAAGTGGCGAATGAAGCTGCTGTGATCGTAAAACCCGCAGTCCAGCGCCACATCGGAAATGGGGGCCTTGCTCGTGCGCAGGTGCTCGCAGGCGATCAGGATCCGCAGTCGGATAATATACTCCCGCGGGCTCGCCCCAAAGGTCTCCATAAAGCGGCGCTCCAGCTGGCGCTGGGAGAAGCCGAACTGTTCGGCAATCTCGGGGATGTTCAAGCGCTGGGCGTAGTGAGAGCGGATGTGTTCCACCACTTTAAAAACCGGCAGCTCGGGGTGATCGTGCATGCGCTCGTAGCTTTGCACGATACCGCACAGCCCGACCACACCGCCTTCACGGTCAAACAGCGGCACCTTGTGGGTGACGCACCACTCCGGTAGGCCCTCACGGGTCGGGAAAAGCTCAATCAGATCGTGCAGCGGCTCGGCGGTCGCAAAAACGGTCGCATCATCCCGCCGAAATTTTTCCACCATATACAGCGGAAACAGAGTGTCATCCCGGCGACCGTACAGCTCGTCGGCGGAAGCGCAGCCGCAGCGTTCGGCAAAGGCTTGGTTGCCCGTCATGATGTGCCCTTCGCGGTCTTTGACGAAGTAGAGCACGCTGGGCATAAACTCGAAAATCCGCCCTGCGGAGTATCGGGGGTCGAGCTGAGCAAGCCAGGGGTCAAGTTCTTTCATGTCGAAATAATACAATTTTTTTACGACAAGGTACAAGCCGCGGCTGTTCAATAGCGCTAGCATGAGTCCCAGTAATAAATCTAATGAATGGGGAGTACCGCTATGCAATTTGGCGCCAGCACCTGGCTTTGGACATCGCCCTTTACCAGTGATCAGGTGGAGCTTCTGGAGAAGATCGCCGGTCTGGGCTTCGACTTTGTCGAGTTTCCGGTTGAAGACCCCGAGCACTATGCGGTGGATGAACTTCGGCCCGTGCTGCGTGATCTGGGCCTCGATGCGGTGGTCTGTACGGCGGTGGTGGGCGAGCGCGACCTGAGCGCCGAAGACCCGGCCATTCGGCGAAAAGCCCTCGATTACTTCGGTTCCTGCCTGAAACTGGCCGAGGGCCTGGAATCGGAGGTACTGGTCGGCCCCCTGTACGCCCCGGTTGCCAAGCCAAGATTGTCGACCGAGGCGCTGCGTCAGGCGGAGTGGGAGCGGTCCGTCGCCAGCCTCACAGAATTGTCCCGCACCGCCGGTGAACACGGCGTCCGGCTGGGCCTTGAGCCGCTCAACCGGTTCGAGACCGATATGGTCTGCACTGTGGCCGACGCCCAGCGCATGCTGGCCGATGTGCACAGCCCGCATCTGGGCATCGCCCTGGACAGCTTTCATATGAATATCGAAGAAACCGATTTCCGCGACGCGGTCCGTCAGTGCGGTGACCAGTTGGTGCATGTGCAGGTGTCCGACAGTCACCGGGGTGTTCCCGGCGAGGGCAACAGCGACTGGGCCGGGCTGCGCGAGGGGCTGCGCAGCGTGGGCTATGACGGCAAGCTGTCGATCGAGAGCTTTTCACCGGACGCGTCCAGTCTCGCCGAGGCGGTATGCATCTGGCGCCGCTTTGCTCCCAGCCAGGACGAATTCGCCCGCCGGGGGATCGCCTTCCTGCGCGACTGGTGGGCACACATCTGATTCTGATGACCTGACGCTACGTTAAAGAGAACGAGCAATCCGCGCCGCGTAGGTCAGGTAAGCGAAGCGCACCTGAAGGTTCAGGTTGAAACCACTCGGCGCATGACGAATTTGCAACGACATTCTGAGTAACAGCATTAGACAGGAGAGTGATTATGAGCAAGCTGAAAGTAGGACTGGTCGGACTGGGCTTTGGTGCCGAGTTCATCCCCATTTATCAGGCGCACCCGAATGCCGAAGTCGTGGCCCTGTGCCAGCGCAATGAAGCGAGCCTCAACGAGCTGGCGGACAAGTTCGATGTGCCCGCCGGCGGACGCTACACCACCTATGAAGACATGCTGGCCGACCCCAATGTGGACGCGGTGCACATCAACACCCCGATTGGCGATCACGCCAAGCACAGCATCATGGCCCTGGAAGCGGGCAAGCACGTGGCCTGTACGGTTCCGATGGCCACCAGCGTAGAGGATTGTGAGCGCATCGTGAAAGCCACCAAAGCCAGTGGCAAGGTTTACATGATGATGGAAACCGTGGTTTACAGCCGCGAGTATCTGTTTGTGAAGGAAATGTACGACCGGGGCGACTTGGGTCGCATTCAGTTCCTGCAGGCAAGTCACCAGCAGGATATGGACGGTTGGCCCAGCTATTGGGAAGGTATGCCGCCCATGCACTACGCCACCCATTGCGTCGGTCCGGTGCTTGGTTTGCAGCGCAAGCTGGCCAGCCAGGTACAGTGCATCGGATCCGGTAAAATCCGTGACGAGTTTGCCGGCATTTACGGCTCGCCCTTCGCCATCGAATCCTGCCACATCCAGATGCAGGACTCGGACGTGGGCGCCCGCATCTATCGCTCGCTGTACGACACCGCCCGCCAGTATCGCGAGAGCTTCGATGTGTACGGTTCAGAGAAATCCTATGAGTGGCCACTGATTGAAGGCGAAGACCCGGTCATGCACACCCGGGGCAAGCCCGAGCCGGAAGTGCCCG
>NZ_DGMV01000082.1:13774-16978 GCF_002388575.1 Marinimicrobium sp. UBA4509 | reverse complement strand
GCCCGAGCCGGAAGTGCCCGAGCGCGTCAAGGTGCCGGATTACGCTCACCTGTTGCCGGAAGAAATTCAGTCCTTCACCGGCCAGGGCGTGTACGATGAAGAGCACGAACACCTGAGCTTCACCCAGGGTGGGGGGCACGGTGGTTCTCACCCGCACCTGGTGCACAACTTTATTCGCGCCGTGCTCGAAGGCTATAACGCATACCCGAACGTGGTGGAGTCCGCCAATATTACCTGTGTGGGTATTCTGGCCCACGAATCCGCAATGGCCGGTGGCGAAGTGAAGACCATGCCGGCGTTTGCGCTTGAGGTGGAGTAGCGCCGCATCGAGAACCCAGAAAAACAATAATCCATAGAGACCGGCTAGCCCGGCGGCGGTCAAGCGCCGGGCAGCCTGATACCAACACTTGTGAAATAGCGGTATTAATATGAATAAATTAGAACGACAATGGGCCGCGTGGCGGTCCCGGCTGGGCACGGTCATCCTGTCGGCGTTGTTGCTGCCGGCCATCGGCTGCTCAAGCGGCGATCGAGATGCATCGGTCGCCAGCAATACTGAGGCGTCGCAAGACGGCGTGATCAATCTTTTGTTCATTGGCCATGGCCACCGCGAAGGCGATGGCATTCACATGTCCTACCGCAACGCGCCCCTGTTCAATCAGTCTCTGGGCCGTGAAAAGATCTTCATGGAATACGTGGAAGATCTGGATCGGTTGAGCGATGAAGGGCTGGCCGATGTGGATGCGGTCATGTTGTACGCCAACTACAACGAACTGTCCCCCGAGCGGGAAGCGGCACTGCTGAGCTTCGTGGAAGAGGGCGGTGCGTTCCTGCCCGTCCACAGTGCCAGCGCCTGCTTCGGCCATTCCGACGCCTTTGTCGATCTGGTCGGTGGACGCTTCAAGAGTCACGGTGCCGGTGAATTCACCGCGACCATTGCACCGGGTCAGGAAAACCATCCGATCATGAAAGGTTTCCAGACCTTTGAAACCTGGGATGAAACCTACGTTCACGCCGATCACAACGAAGAAAACCGCACCGTGCTGATGCAGCGCGAGGAAGAGCCCTGGACCTGGACCCGTGAGCAGGGTGAAGGCCGGGTGTTCTACACCGCCTATGGTCACGACGAACGCACCTGGGGTCAGCCTGAATTTCACGACCTGCTGATTCGCGGCATCCTCTGGGCCGTGGGCGAGGAGAAGCGTGAAGCCAACCGCGCGCTGGTAGAAACCTTGCCCGAAGCCGCCTATGAAGAAGCGGGTACCATTCCCAACTACCGTCGTATTGAGCCAGCCCCCAAATTCCAGAAAGCGTTGAGCGTGGAAGACTCCATGGCCCTGACCATGGTGCCGGAAGGCTTTGAATTGCAGTTGTTTGTCAGTGAGCCGGATATCGTCAACCCCATCGCCTTTACCTGGGATGAGCAGGGTCGCCTGTTCGTGCTGGAGTCCGTCGACTACCCCAACAATCAGGCGGAAAACGGCCGAGGCAATGACCGCATCAGTATGTGTGTCGATACCGACGGCGACGGCCGGGCCAATGGCTGCGAAGTGTTTGCCGACGAGCTGAGCGTGCCCACCAGTATTACCCCGCTCAACGGCGGTTTTGTGGTATCCCAGGCGCCGGACTTCCTGTTTCTGAAAGACACCGACGGCGATGGCAAGGCCGATGTCCGCGAAGTCCTCAATACCGGATGGGGCACCCGGGACACTCACGCCGGACCATCGAACCTGAAATACGGCCACGACAATCGCCTTTGGGGCGCAGTGGGCTACTCTGAAGCGCCGGAAGATGAAAACGGTGAGTCCTTCCAGAATGGCGTCTACCGGATGAATCTGGATGGCACCGATATCGAGCCGATCGGCCAGTTCAATAACAACACCTGGGGTCTGTCGTTCAGTGAAGACTTCGAAGTGTTCGGCTCCACTGCCAATAATGCGCCGGTTTTCCACGTGCCGTTGTGGCGCAGCTACGTTTACGGTAAAGATGAAGACGTGGTTCCCGGGTTGGCCGCATTGGCTTATGACTTTCCCAACATTTTCCCGTCTACCTATAACTTCCTTCAAGTGGACTTCCACGGCCGTTACACTGCCGGTTCCGGGCTGAGCCTCTACACGGCGCGAACCTTCCCGGAAAAGTTCTGGAACCGCGGCGCCTTTATGGGCGAACCCACCGCGCACCTGCTCGGTCAGTTTTTTATCGACGCGCAACCCGATAGCGTCGGGTACAAAGCCAAAAACCGTGGTTCGATTCTGAGCAGTACCGATGAGTGGCTCTCGCCGGTGCAGATGGACGTGGGCCCCGACGGCCACTTGTGGGTGGCCGACTGGTACAACTTCATCATCCAGCACAACCCGATTCCCTCCAAAGAATCCGCCGGTTTTGATGCCGAAGAAGGTAAGGGCAATGCCCACGTCAACCCGCTGCGGGACCGGGAGCGGGGTCGGATCTACCGGCTGGTGGCCAAAGACGCCCCCGAGTATGAGCCGCTGGATCTGAGAGATGCCGACACTGAAACATTGGTGGATACCCTGTCCAACGACAACATGTTCTGGCGCATGACCGCCCAACGCCTGTTGGTCACCGAAGAGCGTACCGATGCCATCCCGGCACTGCGGGCCATACTGACCGGCAACCCGGATCGTGATTCGCTGGGTCTGGACGTGGCTTCGATTCATGCCATCTGGACGCTACACGGCCTGGGTGCGTTTACCGTCACCGACGAGGCGTCGGACACGGCCGTACGTAACGCCTTGCGCCACCCGTCCGGCGCCACCCGCAAAAATGCGGTACAGGCATTGGTCGAAAACGCCGCGCCGGCAGATCTGGCGCTGGCGGCCGAGTCTCTTGACGATGAAGAACCGCGCGCTCGGCTTTGGGCAATGCTGGCCCTGGCCGAGCAGGCACCTTCGGAGCAGGCGGGTGAGCAGTTGTTGCGTTTGCGCACCGAGTTGCCGGTCGATGAGTGGAGCGCTCAGGCGTTCAGTCTCGCGGCGCTGAATAACGACGCTCAATACTGGCAAGCGTTGAATGATCCGGACATTACCGTACCGGGTCGCTTTCTGGAAAACTTTGAAAGCCCCGAACGCACGCCCGAGTACTTGCTGGCCAAACGTTTTCTCGTTGAGGACGCGGACGATCTGACCGACACGCTGAAGGCGTGGACGGCGCTGCCCGCCGGACGTCTCGGGTTGATGAGCCTGG
>NZ_DGMV01000082.1:425-13677 GCF_002388575.1 Marinimicrobium sp. UBA4509 | reverse complement strand
GGCGGTGCTGGATCTCTGGCGCGACCGCGGCGCCGAGCCCAGCAATGCCGAACTGGCCGCTTTTCAGACCGTGGTTGATGAGCTGGACAGCGAATCGCAGATGGCCCTCAAACTGCGATCTCCCGGGTTGGACCTGAACTTCGAGCAAGTCGAAGAAGAGGCCTATGCCGAGTATCATAAAAAACACGGTTTCGAACCGAGCTTCCGGCAGTGGAGTAGCGCCTCCAAAGGGGAGACGCTTTACCAGCAGCACTGCGCAGGCTGTCATGGTGGCGACGCCGGCGGCGATCGCGCTCAGGCGGCGCCCCCCATTGCAGGCATCGAGAACTGGTACGCCCAGGCCCAGCTGCAGAAATTCCACGCCGGTGTACGCGGCACCCACTTCCGGGACCCGAACGGTATGTCGATGCGTGCGGCGCTCGAGTTTTTGAAAAGCGAGTCAGAGCCCATTCGTCCGATCGCTGATCTGTCGCGCTACCTGAGCGAGCTGGAGCAGCGGGAAACCGTTGCCACCGTCGAAGGCAACGCGAGCGCCGGTGAGCAGCATTACGCCGTCTGTGCTTCATGCCACGGTGCCGAAGGGCAGGGCAATCGCGAACTCGGCGCCCCAGCACTCGCCGGCCAGGCGGACTGGTACCTGCTGAACCAATTGCAGAACTACCGCTCCGGCGCCCGCGGCAGCGACCCACGCGACCCGCTCGGCCAACAAATGGCCACCTTCGCCAACACCCTGCCAGACGAACAGGCCCTGAAGGATGTCGTCACCTACATCCGAACCCTGGATGGCGAAGAGTAACCTGTCGCTGAATATCTGGGTAGGTTACGGCGGATGCGGCCTTTGGCCTTATCCGCCCTACGAGACTATCGGCTTGGGCAATGGCGGGTGCGCTTCGCTCCGAACCGTCGGACCGATCCGCCCTACGGATAGTGCGGAGGTTGCGTAGGGCGGATAAGCCGTAGGCGCATCCGCCGTTACCCAAGCCGATAGCCCGTAGGTCGAATTAGCCCCGCAAGGGGCGTAATCCGACTCCACTCAATATCAGCATCCCGAAGGTTGTTGGCCTGGTTCCTGCTTAGTCCCTGCCATAATGAGAGGGCTCGACGCGAAGGCTGAGTGGCACTGGCGACGATGAATCGACCTGTGCTCGCAATGCGCCAAAATGGTACGCCACCCGGCGGCGTATGACTTATTGCGGTGCAGCTCCAGTGTGGGACCTCTGACGACAGCCGAACGGGAGACGACGTGATCGATATCGGTAGAGTAAAAGCCATCTGGCGTTATCCCATCAAGGGGATGGCGGGAGAGCGCGTCGAGTCGGTCCAGCTGGGCCCAATGGGGGTGTCGGGGGATCGCGTCATGGCGGTGCAGGACGTGGCCCGGCAGGAAATTCAGAGTTGTAAATTCCGGCCACAACTCCTTCAGTGCCGAGCCCAAACCGTAAACCCGCAGACGCTCGACAGCCCCATCGAAATTCAGTTCCCGGACGGCTCCCGCCTGTCCGCGACCGATCCTCAAACAGATCGACGTCTCTCGGCATTGCTCGGGCACGAGAGCCGTTTACAGCGGTTGCGCCCGGCCAACGATGAGGCTTTTTACCGTCGATACAAAGCCGACGATCACACCTGGCTTGAGGAGTTGAAGGCAACCTTCGAGCGCGAGCCGGGTGAGCCTTTGCCCGCGCTGGACCAACTCCCCGAGGAAACACAAAACTATGTTTCACTGCGGGGAAGCTTTTTCCTGGTCGCTCCGTTTCACATCGTGTCTACCGCGAGTCTGACGCACCTGGCGGAGCTGAATGCTCAAGCCGATTGGGACGTCGAACGGTTTCGACCCAATCTGGTGATTGAAACGCCGTCGGGCATGACGGGGTTGGCCGAACAGGCCTGGTTGGGAAAGGCACTGAGAATAGGTAGTGCGCGAATAGAGTGCTCCGAACCCGCTCCCCGGTGCGGCGCGGTTGTGCGAGCGCAGCAGGGCTTTGGTTCGGATACCAGTATACTGCGGACGATTGTCCGCGAGGCCGATCAAAACCTCGGAATTTATGGCGATGTCACCGACAGTGGTCAGATCACCGTGGGAGATCGCGTGTTTATTGACAACGGCCCAATCAAGTAGTGGGCCTTGATGTGAGCGCTACTGGGTGTTGCTGTCCATTTCTTGCGCCATGGTTCGAAAGGCTTCTACCAGGGTGTCGGCCTCCTGCGCCCCGGAAATCAGATAACGCTGATTGACCACAAACGCCGGCACCGCCGTCACCCCGGCGTTCTGGTAACTGCGTTCCTCCTCCATCACCGCCTGCCCAAACTCGTCGCTCTCCAGGATCCGTTGCGCCTCGTCCGCATCCAGCCCTGCGGCCTTGGCGCAACCGATCAATACGCCGGGTTTTGAAACATCCTCGGCACGGCCGAAATACGCCTCAAACAGGGCTTTTTTCAAAAACGTGGCTTTGTCCTGGGGCGCCGCCCACTTGAGCAGCCGGTGCGCATCAAAGGTATTGCAGGTATAGCGCTCCTGCATTTTCTCAAAGTTGAGTCCCAAGGACTTGGCAATGCCCATCATCTCCGCCTGGGCCGCCTGCATCTCCGCCTCCGGCCGACCGTACTTGCGCGCCAGTGCCGGCAGTATCGGCTCTGGCTGGGCGTCATCGTCCGGATTCAGCTCAAACGCACGCCACTGCTCGGTAAACTCGATCTCCTCGGCCAGCGCCCGCTTCGCCTGGTCCAGCCGGGCATAGCCAATGGCACACCAGGGACAGGCAACGTCGGATACGATATCGATATGTAGGTGCTTCATGGGGTACTCCGGATCAAGTGTGGTGCCAGTGTATCAAAGGTGATACGCGGATTCTCCGCGCCTTGGATGGCTCAATGCAGGCAACACTTCTTGTACTTCTTACCGCTGCCGCAAGGGCAGGGGTCATTGCGCCCCACCTTGGGTTCCGCGCGCATCGGCTGTTGCACGGGCGGCGCGGGATCATAGTGGCTCCTCAAATCCAGGCTGTACGCATGTAGCTGGCGAGCGGCGGCCGGCACGGCGCTCGCCAAAGTCGGTAGGCTTTCGGGGCTTTCGTGCTGAATTTGTTCGAACATCTCCCCTGTTCCGAACACGTTGATCAGGCCGAGAAAGTAGAGGTACTCCTCCGGTAGACTTTCCCACGCATCGCCGGCGGCCATAATGGCTCGGGTGTAACCGGTGCACCAGTCTTCCACGCCATACCCGTCCTGACCCTCTTGAGGTTCGTTGAATACCGGGTAGAACTCATCGGGTTGATCAATCAGGGTATGGATGATGCTATTCATGTACTCAAACACCAGGCCAAAAAAACGCTCGAATTCACCCTCCGAGGACCAGTTTGGCTCTTGCTCCGGCCCGCCCCAGAGAGCGCCTATCCACTGACTGGGCATAACCGGCTCCGGGCTTGAGGCAATGGATGTCAGAAACCCATCCAGTGCGCTGATGTTGGGCAGAGACGCCGGCGTACCGTAGTCGCGCAACACTTGGGCCAAAAACGCCACATCCTTCGCCGGAAGCCCGCGATCCACAGGCCTGTAGACGTCCCCCGTTGGTAGCTCGTCGAGCTCTGCGGCAAATTCGGCCGCCAGATCGCCGTCCAAATCGTAGTCCCATGCCTCATCATAAGGATTGGGGAATTCGCCCTCGGGTGTATCGACGAAGGGGTGGGGCGCCAGGCCACTGCCAAAGCGGTACAGGCCATCGTCCATAAACCGAGGCACCGGGTCGAAACGCTCTTTTTTGCCCTCCGGGGTCTTCGCGGTTTTGGGCAGATCGCTGATGTAGCGCCCCAGGGCAAACGCCTGCTCCGGATCGAGCTGCGCCAACTGCTCGTGCGCCAGAGTTTCCCGAACCCACTGCTCGGCCTCGGTAACATGGCCGTTCACGCTCGGGTCCGTATTGCGGACATACACCATGCCGGCGGCGCGCTCGGTGAAATTCTGCACCACCTGTTCGAACTGATCGTCATCCACAAAACCGCCCTCGACCATCAACTCGAACAGGTTGCCCACCCAGGCTTCCACCAGATCCACCCAGAACTTCTCCGGCGAAGGGCGTTGGCTGTAAGGCAACAGCAGCGTGAAGCGGCTGTGTGCCTCCACCGCAATGGCCGTGTAAAGCCCACTACCGGGCCGGTTCTCGATTACATGGCACTGCCAGCTAATCAGGTCGGCATTGGTGATCAACGGCTGGGTACCCACCCGCTTGCCATCCGGGCTGGGCAGGCGGTCAAAGGTACCGCCCAGCCATTTTTCCAAGGCTTTGGTGGCGGCGACATGGACGAACATTTTGGGAGTTGGCATAACGAATCGGTTTGTCAGTGAGTGGGTGTGTAGCGTCAAACCGCAATGCTACCCCATCGCTACGGCGCCTGCGAGGTGGAACGATGGTTGAAACTGGCCTTTGAGCCGAATATCGAAACTAATCGGCTCATGTGTTGAGCTGAATGCCGACGATAACCGGCCAATGATACGTATCCGCATAACCCGGCACTCGCTCACATTCCGGACAGTACCGGGCTAATCTGGCTTGACTGTATCTCGTTTGAGATACAAAATAGGGTGTATTTATCCTCTGGAGGTCGCGCTTATGGCCCATACATCGATGCTGCATGTTAGGGTGGACGACAAACTCAAGGCGGATGCGGCGAACAAACTGGCCGATGTCGGCCTGACTGTGTCGGACGCCGTCCGTATTCTATTGACTCGTGTCTGCAAAGAAGGGGGCTTGCCCGCAGGCCTTACGACCGATGAAAAGGCTCACGACCTCTGGTTTCGGGAGAAGGTCTTGGAGGCACTGGCGGACACTGGTCCAGGAAACTCTCATCAACAGGTTATTGATGAAGCCCGGGCTGTAATTGAAAGGAAGCAGAGTAATGACCGACATACACTGGTCGGCGCTGGCTCGCGCTGATCTCTTGGACATTGTCGATTACATATCAGACGATAACCCTGTGGCTGCGCTGCAGGTCTTGGACGACATTAACACCAAGGTCGGCCAGCTAGCATACTTCCCACAATCGGGCCGCTTGGGCAGAGTTGAAGGAACCCGGGAGTTGGTCGTACTGGCGAACTATGTCGTTGTGTACCAAGAGGATGCGATTGCACCGCGTGTATTGCGAGTGTTACATGCCGCGCAACAATGGCCTTCGACCCCGGAGTAGAGCGTTAGAAGCCGAAGCTGAAAATCCCCCTCCGTGTTCAATATGCTTTTCCTATTTCAGCATTGGTACCGTAAAATCCAATCCTGTAAAGTACTGGCTAGACAGAAAAGCCGTTCAGAGACATGGATATGCAGCCCTTACTGACACCCTGCCCGCTCGATTTCGACGTTTTCGCTGCACCTCACTCCGCGCCCCGCCAAAACCGCGAGGCCGGTAAATGAGCCAGGGGGAACTGATCATCTACCGCACGGAGGACGGGCAGGCAGAGATCCAACTGCGGGTAGAGGGTGAGACGGCGTGGTTGACTCAAGCGGAAATAGCCGACTTGTTTTCTACGACCAAACAAAATGTCAGTTTGCACGTCCGTAACATCTTGAAAGAAGGGGAGTTATCCGAGCATTCAGTTGTAAAGGAAAACTTGACAACTGCCGCTGACGGCAAGAATTACCGGGTCAAATGGTACAGCCTTCCCATGATCCTCGCGGTTGGCTACCGAGTGCGCTCCCCCCGCGGCACCCAGTTCCGCCAATGGGTCACCGCACACCTGGAGGAGTACCTGGTCAAGGGCTTCATCATGGACGACCAGCGCCTGAGGGAGCCCGGCGGCTGGGACTACTTCGACGAGCTGCTGGCGCGCATCCGCGACATCCGCGCCTCCGAGAAGCGCTTTTACCAGAAGGTTCGCGATCTCTTTACCCTCTCCAGCGACTATCAGCCCGGCGACCAGGCAGCCCAGCAGTTCTTCGCTGAAGTCCAGAACAAGCTGCTCTACGCCGTCACCAGCCATACCGCCGCCGAGCTGGTGGTACACCGTGCCGACCCGCATGAGCCCAATATGGCGCTGACCAGTTGGAAAGGCGCGCGGGTCCGCAAAACAGACGTCACAATTGCCAAGAACTACCTGACCGCTGACGAAGTGGATACCCTTAACCGGCTGGTGGTGATCTTCCTGGAGCAGGCTGAATTGCGGGCCAAAGGCCGGAAAGACCTGACGCTGGATTACTGGCGCAACAACGTCGACCGCCTGCTGGAATTCAACGAGAGGCCCGTCCTGCAAGGCGTGGGCGCCATGAGCGCGGAGCAGGCAAAGCACGTTGTCCACGAGCGATACGAGCAATTCGATACCCAAAGGCGACAAAATGAAGCACTGGAAGCCGATGCCGAGGATCTAAAGGCCTTGGAGGCATTGGAGCAAGAGGTCAAACAGAAGGGAAAGAAGCCATAAACTGGTTTTGAGCCAAGGATTGCTCGCGCATAGTCACACCAATTTACCCCGCCAGTTGTCTTAGCCCAACCCTGCCTTTGTCATGAGGACGCCAGGACAAGAGTCTTGCTGAAGTACCAATCCGAGCAGCCTTGTTGGCACGCGAATCTTTCATCCTGTAAAGTACCTAAAACTGAGCGCTGGTTGATCTTTTGAGACTCTCATGCCCGATACGATTGGATACTACCAAGAGCACGCGGAAGAATTTGTGTCATCGACATTCGGTGTAGACATGGACGCGCTCTACAGCGAATTTCTACCTCTGATACCCAAGGGCGGGCATATTCTGGATGCGGGCTGTGGCTCTGGGCGAGATGCGCTTCACTTTCACCGCAAGGGTTTTACCGTATCCGCCTTTGATGGTGCTCTAGCTATAGCTGAACTAGCGCGGAACAAAACTGGTTTGGCTGTTGAGTGTCGACAGTTTTCTGAAGTCACAGAAGCAGCCGTTTACGACGGCATCTGGGCATGTGCCAGTCTACTGCATCTACCAGCAGATCAGATTCCAGACGCCATTGATCGACTTTGGCGGGCTCTGAGGCCCGGCGGTAATCTCTATATAAGCTTCAAGGTCGGTGATGGTGAGCGCAGCCACGAGGGGCGGCATTTCACCGACGCAACCGAAGTCGAGGCGAAACAGTGGCTATCAGACATTGAGGATTTGGAAAGCCACCGCTTATGGCGGACTGATGACCAGCGCCGGGATAGGAACGAGCAGTGGCTGAACATTCTGCTTACCAAGCAGCCTGCACCACACAGCAAACTCACTACCGGCGGAGAGAACAATCATTTCCTGCCCAAGCTCTGCCGCGCCATCAACCGTGCCAATCGAATTGATATGGCCGTGGCGTTTATCAAAACTACCGGTCTCAATCTGCTGTTCAAAGATCTGAATAACGTATTAGAGCGTGTCAAGAACCCATCAAAGTTGCGAATTCTCACCAGTGACTACCTCGATATTACGGACCCGGAAGCTTTGCGCAAACTACTGTTGCTGCAAGATCAGGGAGCAGAGGTGCGGGTATACCAGAGCCAGGGTAGCAGCTTTCATATGAAAGCTTACCTGTTCGCCGGTACCACCGAGAGTGATGGGCACTGGGGAAAAGCATATATCGGCTCGAGCAACCTGAGCCGTCAGGCACTACAGGATGGCCTGGAGTGGAACTATGAAGTGAGTTTTCCGACCGATACCGGGTACTTGGAGGCTGTAAGCCGCTTTGAAGAACTGTTTGCAAATGCGAAGACGCAACCGCTGAGCGATGCTTGGGTTGACGAGTACGAGGCTCGGCGTCAGCCGCCCACTCAATCCGTCGCCCCAGGTAGCATTGAACAGGAAGCTCCGCCGAAACCGACTATCGTTCAAAAGGAGGCTTTGGCCGCATTGGATGATACCCGCCAGCAAGGTTATGGCCGCGGCGTAGTGGTGCTGGCGACTGGGTTGGGTAAAACTTGGCTGTCCGCCTTCGATGCGGTGCAGATGGGCGCTCGGCGAATCTTGTTTGTCGCTCACCGGGAAGAGATTCTTAATCAAGCAGCAGAGACTTATCTTCGTATTAAACCCAGTGCCAGGGTTGGCTTTTATATGGGGAAACAGCGCGACACTACCGTTGACATTCTTTGTGCCTCAGTGCAGACGTTGGGTAGGGTTGAGCATTTGGAGCAATTCAAGCCCCAACACTTTGATTACATTGTAATTGATGAGTTTCACCATGCGGCAGCGCCCACTTATCATCGGCTGCTCAGCCATTTTGCACCTCAGTTTCTGCTAGGGCTGACCGCCACTCCTGATCGCACTGACCGCTCCGATATACTATCTTTGTGTGATGATAATTTGGTTTTTGAGTACCCCCTGTTCGATGGTGTGCGGAGTGAGCATCTCGTTCCATTTCACTATTATGGAATCTATGACGAAGGTGTCGATTACACAGAAATACCTTGGCGAAATGGTAAGTTTGATCCTCGCTTGTTAGCCAATAAGTTGGCGACTCTGGGCCGAGCCAGGCACGCCCTTCGGGAGTGGCGGCAGTACCGTCAGAGCCGAACTCTGGCATTTTGTGTGTCTCGCCAGCATGCTGAATTTATGGCCGAGCAATTCATTAAAAGCGGTGAACGGGCTGCCGCAGTGCATGGTGAATCGGAACTGTCGCGTGGCGAGGCATTGGAGCACCTCGAGCAAGGTGATCTCGATATTGTCTTTTCGGTCGACTTGTTCAACGAAGGGGTCGACTTGCCTGCAATCGACACAGTGCTTTTGCTTCGCCCAACCGAATCAAAAATCCTGTTTCTGCAACAGATTGGCCGGGGCTTGCGCCATAGCCCGGGTAAATCCCAGCTAGTGATTATTGATTTTGTGGGTAATCACCAGAGCTTTCTACATAAGCCACAAGCCTTGATGGGGCAGGCAATGAACCACCGCCAACTCGCTGAGTTTGGGCGAAAAGCTGAGCATGAGCGCTTGGCTCTTCCCGATGGGTGCTTCATTAACTATGACTTGAAGATCATCAATTTTCTGAAAGATCTGGATGCCAAAGGGCCGGATAAGGATTACGTGTCATTAAGAGACACCCTGGGCCGCCGCCCGACACTTACTGAGTATTACCATTTTGGCGGAAACCTTACCCAAACGAGGAGGCAGCATGGCAGCTGGTTTGGGCTGCTTGAGGCCATGGGTGATCTCTCAGAAAAGGAGTCTGCTTTAGTTAACCAGCACAAGGACTTCTTTGGTGAGCTGGAAACTACCTCAATGGCCAAGTCTTTCAAGATGATTTTGCTAGAAGCCTTCCAGCAGTTGGGTGGATGGTATGAGCCCCCAACACTGGAAGACCTTGCTAAGTCGTCCTGGGAAGCGCTGAAGCGCCGTCCCCGTTTATTTGTCGAAATCAGCGATTCAGTACGGAATTCCGACGGTGGCTCGAAAGAATGGCAAAAATACTGGAAGAAGAATCCCGTTGATCACTGGACGAACAAAAATCCCGCAATATTTCGGGTAGAAGGCGATCGCTTTGTCCCGGCGTTCACAGTTGACCCTAGTGTGATTCCCGAACTTGAATTCATGGCTCAAGAGCTTCTGGACTACCGGCTGGCTTCTTACGAGGCGCGGGCCAGTGTTAAATTGGAAGCACCAGAGAGCCGAGTAACTAGCTTGCCGGAGCGATCAGGTATTGAGTTGCCTTACTTTCCAACGTTGAAGATTGCCTGCGGTCATTTCCGCAACAGTCGGGCCGATGCAGAAGAGTACCGGCATTTGCCTAATGTTTACGGACGCCTGGACCCGACGCGGCATTTCATTGCCCGTGCTTCTGGGGAGTCCATGAATGGTGGAAAGAACCCCGTCCGCGATGGCGATTATCTGCTACTTGAGCAGGTCAGTCCATTGAAGGCGGGTAGCATCACAGGTAAAACCCTTGCTATTGAGCGCGTAGATGAGGCCGGAGATACACAATACTTACTCCGGAAAGTGTTAAAAGATGAGCAAGGAGAATACACCTTGCGCGCGGCCAACCCAGACTATCAAGATATACGTGTAACACCGGAAATGGCTGATGAGTTGCGCACCTTTGCTAGGTTGATCGCGATTGTGGATCCTGTCGAATTAGCTGTTGGTGAAGCATTTTATCGAGAGGAGATTCCAGAGTTGTTCGGAGCGAGCTATAGCCCTGGAAACTGGAACAGCGGTCATGTGTTCCTGGAGCAGAAACAAGCTCATGTTTTGCTGGTCACATTGAACAAGCAGGGGAAGGTCGATAATCATCGGTATGTAGATTATTGGGTTGACGACAACCACTTTCACTGGCAAAGCCAACGTTCTACTACCCCGGATAAAAAGAGGGGTAAAGAACTCATTCATCACCAAAAGTTGGGTCTATCCGTCCATTTGTTTGTTAGAAAGAATAAACTTGTGAATGGTAAGTCGGCACCTTTCGTTTACCACGGCCCGGTAGCGTACGAGAGCCACGAAGGAAGTGCGCCTATGAGTGTCGTTTTTCGATTAGATTGACAAGTCTGTTAAAAGAAATGAGCTCTTGTTTTCCAGAAGTGTGCTCGGTTAGGCCCAGGTGGGACTAGTCCGAGCGGGTTGAGCGAGATAGATTTTACCGCGCGCAAGCTGGCGCGCTCACTGTATGGCTGGGCTATGGCGGGCGTTATGCATATTCGGTTTGGGGGATGGGCCATTAGCGGGGCATGGGGACTTTTGTGATTGACTTCACAAATGGACAGTTGCCTCAATGTTTGAAATTGACAGTCGCGTTCAAGACGAATTAAGGTTCACATAGCTATTGAAAGGAGATTCAAGTGAAATATTCCTCTTTTGTGATTGGCCTTGCCGTTTTCCTGCAGGCTTGTGCCACGACCCCGTCGCCTTATATTACTGAGTGTGCTCAGCCCGCGTGCGAGCGACAGGCCTCCGAACAATCACTGGCCAGCCGTGCTTCGGACGGAATAGAGGTCGTAACCAATAGTCACTTATCGTTCCATATCAGTAGCACACCAAAGAAGCTTGTTCATCAGCAGGATATGCTGTTCATCATCTTCTCTGACGACACGAAAATCGCCGCATCAACCTTATCATTAAGCGATTTCGGCCTGAATGACAGTGAGCTTTCCGCTTCTTCGCTCCTAAACCTGTCGTTAATGGAAAAGTTCAGTTCGCTACCGAACAGCCTTAGCCGGGCCGAGCGGCATGTCATTCGGTCAATAAAGCTAGATGCGATGAGCGGTGACGAAGCAGTGCGTTACACCGGCGATAATATTACAATTTACCTCTATTCTGAAACAGACAAGAAGCACAAGGCCTATGTTGTGTCCGGGAAGGAGTCAACGTCCTGGACAATGCTGGACCTTTACGGTCTGACGAGAGATGACGTCAAAGACGTGCTTTCAACTATTAAACCGTTTTAACACCAACCTCTGTAAGGAAACACTATGAGTGAACCTCTCACCGCATCCGAAGTTCAAGATACCAAGGATGTCCTTCAAAATTTTTACGGCGCGCAGACACAGAACTGGCGGATTACCGTGAGGACCCTAGAGGTTCTGGGGCGTCTGATTGAAAAAACACGGGCGTGTGACAGTATGATGGATTTAGTGCCCAGGCCGTTTGGCGGTGGATCGGTGATTAAGTGGGGACAGAAGCAGATACGACAAGCCGTGCTCAGAAAATTGAAAGATAACAGTGGAAAACATTATATTGCCTGCATGAAGGCGTCCGCCGCGTCTATGAGGACTGACTTTTATATGTCAGGCCTCTAAGAATGTTTAGTTCGCTGACGCCCCAACGGTCACCGTACTGAGCTGTTGGGTGTTTGAAGAAAGATGGCGGATGCGCAGGCTTATCCGCCCTACGGGAAGTCGTGGTAGGGCGGATAAGCGAAGCGCATCCGCCGTTGCCTGTTTTAGCTCTAGTTCAGTATTTCTCTTAAATACTGCCCCGTATAAGACTTCTTTCGTTTGATCACAGTGTCGGGCTTACCTTGAGCGATAACCTTGCCACCCTGGCTACCACCCTCAGGCCCCATATCAATCACCCAATCCGCCTCGGCAATTACATCCAGGTTGTGCTCGATCACCAGCACTGAATTGCCCGCATCCACCAGCCGGTGCAGTACGTGCAGGAGTTTATCCACATCAGCCATATGCAGGCCGACGGTGGGTTCGTCGAGGACGTAGAGGTTGTGGGCTGATCTTCTTCCTTTGTTGTCTTCCGGGGTCATGTTGGCTTTGCTGAGTTCGGCCACCAGTTTGATGCGCTGGGCTTCGCCGCCGCTCAGGGTCGGGCTCTGTTGGCCCAGGGTCAGGTAGCCCAGGCCCACGTCCTGCAGTAGGCGCAGGGCGTGGTGGACTTTGCTGATGGGGGCGAAGAACTCGACGGCCTCGTCGATGTTCATGGCGAGGACGTCGCCGATGTGTTTGCCCTTATAAGTGACGCTCAGGGTTTCGTCGTTGAAACGCCAGCCGTGGCACACGTCGCAGAGAACACGTACGTCGGGCAGGAAGTTCATTTCGATTTTCTGTTCGCCCTGGCCGCCGCAGGCCTCGCAGCGGCCGTCGCCGGCGTTGAAGGAAAAGCGCGCGGGGGTGTAGCCGCGCAGTCTCGCATCCACGGTGCCGGCAAAGAGTTTGCGGATGGTGTCCCAGATGCCGATGTAGGTGGCGGGGCAGGAGCGTGGGGTTTTGCCGATGGGGGTCTGATCGACTTCCAGGATTCGGTCAATGTTTTCCCATCCGGTGATTTGGCTGGCGCCGGTCCAGGTCTGTTTGGTTTTGCGTTTCTGGGCGATGGCCTGTTTGAGGTTGGGGTAGAGTACGCCGCGTATCAGGGTGCTTTTGCCGCTGCCGCTTACGCCGGTGATGGTCACCAGTTGGCGCAGGGGCACGCTCACATTGACCTTGCGCAGGTTGTTCTGAGTTGCTCCCTCGATGTGCAGACTTTCCTTGTCCCAGAGCTTGCGCATCTCAGCGTTGCGCAAATCGGGCATGGGGTGGCGCAGGGGTTCGGAGAGCATCTGCCCGGTGAGCGAGCGCTTGTTGCCCATCACCTGTTTCAGGCTGCCGTGGGCCACGACTTCGCCCCCGTTGATGCCCGCGCGCGGGCCCATGTCGATCAGGTGGTCGGCTTCGCGGATAGTGTCTTCGTCGTGCTCGACCACGACCACGGTGTTGCCCTGTTGTTGCAGCTCGCGCAGGGTTTCGATCAGTTTGCGGTTGTCCCGGGTGTGCAGGCCGATGGTGGGTTCGTCCAGTACGTAACACACGCCCTGGAGGCTGGAGCCCAACTGTGCGGCCAGGCGGATGCGCTGGGCTTCGCCGCCGC
>NZ_DGMV01000082.1:0-279 GCF_002388575.1 Marinimicrobium sp. UBA4509 | reverse complement strand
TGGGCTTCGCCGCCGCTCAGGGTGGGTGCGGCGCGGTCCAGGCTCAGGTAGTCGAGCCCGACTTTCTGCAGGAACTGGAGGCGGCTGTGCATTTCGGCCAACAGATCCCGGGCGATGGCCTGCTCATTGGTTTTCAGTTTGAGGGTTTTGAACCACTGCTCGGCGGCGACCACGGGTAGCGATGCCAGCTCGGCAATGGAGCGGTCCCGGAAGCGTACGGCCAGGGCGGTGGGGTTCAGGCGTTGGCCGTTGCAGCCCGGGCAGATTTTTTCCGTACCC
>NZ_DGMV01000087.1:99744-112851 GCF_002388575.1 Marinimicrobium sp. UBA4509 | reverse complement strand
AGCCCGCATCCGCCGCAACCCAACTCTAAAAGCACCATAAATACAGAGAGAACCAGAACAATGACATCAACCTCTTTTTTACACAGCCTCACCCCCTTACTGGCCGCCGCTGCCCTCCTGGTTGGCTGCGCCACCCAGGCCCCCGTCGAAGAGGCGACCAAGCCCACCCTGTTCCTGGTCGGCGACTCCACCATGGCGGACCAGCCGAAAGAAAAATACCCGGAAACCGGCTGGGGCCAAGCGCTGCCGGAATATCTGACCGACAACATTGAAGTGGAAAACCACGCCAAAAACGGACGCAGCACCAAGAGTTTTATCGACGAGGGGCGCTGGGAGGCCGTCATGGAGCGGCTTCAGGCGGGGGATTTCGTGGTGATGGGCTTCGGCCATAACGACCAGAAAGACTACGATGAAACCCGCTACGCCGCCCCCTGGACGGACTATCGGTCCAACCTGGAGCGGATGGTCGATGACGTATTGGCCCGGGGCGCTAAGCCCATCCTGGTCACCTCCATTTACCGCCGGGCATTCACCGATGACGGGCAGCCCGAAGCCACCCTGGGTGACTACCCGGAGGTGACCCGCGCCGTCGCCAGCGAGCGGGGCGTGCCTCTGGTGGATCTGAATGTCATGACCCG
The DNA here is from genome assembly GCF_002388575.1 of Marinimicrobium sp. UBA4509. Lineage (NCBI taxonomy): Bacteria > Pseudomonadati > Pseudomonadota > Gammaproteobacteria > Cellvibrionales > Cellvibrionaceae > Marinimicrobium > Marinimicrobium sp. UBA4509. Next base: position 112,213 of record NZ_DGMV01000087.1, on the reverse strand, counting down.
CCAGCTGCTGCTGGATGCCGGCGTAGCGGGGTCAGCCAACATCTATATGCAGATTCCGGCAGGCGAGTACGCCAACCTGCCCGATGGCAAAGACGACAATACCCACCTGCAGCGCCGGGGCGCCCGACAGGTCGCGGAGCTTTTCGTCCAGGGCGTCCGCCGTCAATCCTTGCTTCTAGCCGACTACATTCGCTGATTTTCGCCCGGCCCGAGGGGCCGGAGTAGGTCGGATTAGCGCGCAGCGCGTAATCCGACAGCAGCGCCGACTGGTGTGTAGACCCTGAGAGTGTCGGATTACGCTGCGCTCCGAAGCTTCGGACCGATCCGACCTACCTGGACTGCTCCGCCTCAGATCGGGCGAGATGGTGGCTCCAGCTCAATTTAGATGGGGCAGAGGCCATAACCCTATTGCTATCGGTCGCCACTTCGCATACAATCGCCGCCCTTGAAAAACCGAACCAACGACGCAAGCCCCGGAAAGCGCCCTGTTCGCTGCTTCGTGTCGTCCAAACTGAGTATTTGGAGCAACTATGTACGCAATTTTTGAAAGTGGTGGCAAACAGCACCGCGTCGTGGAAGGGGAAACCCTCAAGCTGGAAAAAATCGAAGTCGCCACCGGTGAAACTGTGGAATTCGACAAGGTTTATCTGGTTGCCAATGGCGACGACGTTAAAGTGGGCGCTCCCGTCGTAGACGGCGCCAAAGTGACCGCCGAAGTGGTCAGCCACGGTCGTGGCGAAAAGGTGCGGATCATCAAGTTCCGTCGCCGTAAGCACTCCATGAAGCGTCAGGGCCACCGTCAGTGGTTCACTGAAGTGAAAATCACTGGAATCAAAGGTTAAGAGGAGTTTAGACAATGGCTCACAAAAAAGCAGGCGGTAGTACGCGCAACGGGCGCGATTCCGAAAGTAAACGCCTTGGCGTTAAAGTATACGGTGGCCAGGCCATCCCCGCCGGCGGCATCATCGTTCGCCAGCGCGGCACTCAATTTCACCCCGGTGTGAATGTGGGTATTGGTAAGGACCACACCCTGTTCGCCAAGGCCGAAGGCCGGGTGAAGTTTGAAACCAAAGGTGAGAAAAACCGTAAGTTCGTCAGCGTCGAAGTCGCTTAAGACGTCCTTAAATACGGTTGTCGCCCTCGGGCGAACACACCTCGGAAAGCCCTGTCGAACTATCGATGGGGCTTTTTTGTTATAAGTTGTCGGATGGACTTGCGTCGAGTTGGGAGGGGGCCTTGAAGGGGAACACCCTTTCGAGACACGCCGTGAATACATCCCTGTAGGCTCGCATCGCGGGTCCCCCGCTCCACGGTCTCGAAAGGGTGTTCCCCTTCAAGGCCTTTACCTTCGGAGCAAGCTGCTACTTAAGTTGGTTGAAGTCGCTTTTTTAAGGCCAATTTGAGCGAACAAGCTGGAATTTGGCACTTAGGGTCGATGCTGGGTATGGTCTTCCAAGACCGTAGAGCGGGGGACCCGCGATCCGAGCCCCCATGGATGGGTTTACGGCGTGTCTTGGAAGACCATACCCAGCAGCGGCCCGGCCGCAATAGTGGCACCCTTAAAGTTAGATCAACCCTGTCGGGAGTAAGAAAGTGAAATTTGTAGATGAAGCGCCCATTCACGTCGAAGCGGGCAAAGGCGGCAACGGTTGCCTCAGCTTCCGACGGGAAAAATTTATTGCCAAAGGTGGCCCCGATGGTGGCGATGGTGGCGACGGCGGGAGTGTGTACCTGGTGGCTGACGAAGCCCTCAACACCCTCATCGACTATCGGTTCCAGCCCCGCTACCGCGCCCAAAATGGCGAAAAAGGTGGGAGTAAAAACTGCACCGGCAGCAAAGGCGAAGACCTGCTGTTGCCGGTACCCGTCGGCACCACCGTCATCGATAGCGACACCGGCGAACAGCTTGGCGACCTGACCGAAATCGGCCAGAAGCTCAAAGTCGCCCAGGGCGGCTTTCACGGGCTGGGGAACACCCGGTTCAAATCCAGCGTCAACCGCGCGCCCCGGCAGACCAGCCATGGTACCGAAGGCGAAATGCGCAACCTCAAGCTGGAACTGAAAGTATTGGCCGACATCGGTTTGCTCGGGCTGCCCAATGCCGGCAAATCCAGCTTCATTCGCGCCATCAGCTCCGCCAAACCGAAAGTGGCCGACTACCCCTTTACCACCCTGGTGCCCAACCTCGGTGTGGTCAAAGTACAGAAACATCGCAGCTTTGTCGTGGCCGACATTCCGGGGTTGATTGAGGGCGCCGCCGATGGCGCCGGTCTTGGGATTCGCTTTCTCAAGCACCTCACCCGCTGCCGGGTGTTGTTGCATATCGTCGACATGGCGCCGCTGGACGACTCTGATCCGGTCCAGCAGGTGCGCACCATTGCCAACGAGCTGGAGAGTTTCAGCCCGACCCTGGCCACGCGGGAGCGCTGGTTGTTGTTGAATAAAATCGACCTGCTGCCGGAGGATGAAGCCGACGCGCGCTGCCAGGCCCTGGTGGACAAGCTCGGTTGGGAAGGGCCGGTGTTCCGTATCTCGGCGCTGCAACGGCAGGGCACAGAGCCCCTGTGCGGCGAGCTGATGACGCATCTGGAAAACATCTGGGAAACCGAATCCGAAAATGAAGAGGCCCGCGAGCGCGAGGCGCAATTCCAGGCAGATATGGCTGCGGAAGTGCGCGAACGTGTCGAGGAGCTTCGTTTGCGTCGCCGTGCGGCACGTAAGGGTGACGACGATGATGACGACTTCGATGATGACGATTATGATGTCGAAGTAGAATACGTACGTTAAACGGAACCCTTTCAACATGGCAGACAGAAGTTCGGTAACCACCACTCAGCGCTGGGTCGTTAAAATTGGCAGTTCCCTGCTGACCAACGATGGCCGAGGGCTCGATGTCCGCGCGATTAACGACTGGGTGGCGCAAATGGCCGAACTGCGTCATGCCGGTGTCGAGATTGTATTGGTTTCTTCCGGCGCGGTGGCCGCCGGCCTGACCCGGCTCGGCTGGACGCGTCGCCCGACCGCGGTGCATCAGCTGCAGGCCGCTGCGGCGGTCGGCCAGATGGTGCTGGTGCAGACCTACGAAAGCGCCTTCCAGCAATACGGTCTGCACACCGCTCAGGTGCTGCTCGACCACGATGACCTCTCGTCCCGCCAGCGCTACCTGAATGCCCGCTCCACGTTGCGCACGCTGCTCGATCTGGGCGTGTTGCCCGTCGTGAATGAAAACGACACCGTGGTCACCGATGAAATCCGGTTTGGTGATAATGACACCTTGGGTGCGTTGGTGGTCAACCTGATTGAAGCGGATCTACTGGTCATTCTGACGGACCAGTCCGGCATGTACGACAGCGATCCGCGCTCCAACCCCGACGCGAAGCTGCTGCCGGAATTGTCCGCGAATGATCCGACCCTGGAAGCCATGGCCGGCGGAGGCGGTGCCCTCGGGCGCGGCGGTATGTTGACCAAAGTTAGGGCGGCGCGGGTCGCCGCTCGCTCGGGTGCCGATACCCTGATCCTCGGCGGACGCACCGAGCGGGCGCTGCTGCGTGCCCGGGCGGGCGAACCGCTGGGAACGCTGCTGCACGCCGGGCAGGAACCACAGGCGGCGCGTAAGCGCTGGATCGCCGGTCAGTTGCAGACCCGTGGCACCCTGGTTTTGGATGAGGGGGCGGTCAAGATTCTGCGGGAGAAAGGTCGCAGCCTGCTGCCGGTGGGCGTCAAATCAATCCGGGGGGCTTTTACCCGGGGCGATATGGTGGTGTGTGTCGGACCCGATGGGACGGAAGTTGCCCGGGGTCTGGTCAATTATTCCGCTGATGAGGCGCGCAAGATTCTCGGTCGACCCAGTGGCGATATTCTGGCTTTACTGGGTTACAAGGACGACGATGAACTGATTCACCGGGATAACCTGGTACTCACGGAAGGGTAGGCTATGAACTGGAAATGGGCCCGTCGGCTGGTAAATTTCTGGCCACCGTTGTTTTTTGCCGGTATCAAAGCGACGTTTATCAGTGAAGATTTTCGGCGTATCGAAGTGGTTTTAAAGCGCCGCTTCCACACCCGCAATATGGTGGGTACCCAGTTTGGTGGCAGCCTGTTTGCCATGACCGATCCCTGGTACATGATGATGCTGACCTACAACTTGGGGCGGGATTATTTTGTCTGGGACAAAAGCGCCCATATTGATTTTATTGCCCCGGGGCGTACAGCCGTCAAGGCGGAGTTCTCGCTGGATGATGCCACCCTTGAACGAATTCGAGAGCACACCGCTGACGGAAAAAAGTACCTGCCCAATTTTGCCGTCGATATTGTCGATGAGCACGGGCATTTGGTGGCGCGAGTGCATCGAACGATTTACGTCCGGGCCAAGCCACATAGGCGCCCTGGCTCCTGACTCCCCGTCGGGTAATCAGGCGGGGATGGTGCGCTCCGCCGCCCACGCCCACAACTGCTTCAGCGGCTCTGCCATCACCACCGAGAGTGGGCTGGTGTTGCCTATCTCCCTCAGAATGCACTCGGTACGAATCCCGTCTCGCCCCTCGCTGTAGCGCGCAGCGACAATGGCCTGCTCAATCTCGGCACCGCTAAAACCGTCGCTCGCTTCACTCAACAGTGCCAGGTCAAACTGCTCGGGGTTCAAATCCCGCTTGCGTAGGTGAATGTCAAAAATTGCCCGGCGCACGTCGGCATCGGGTAGATCGACAAAAAAGATCTCGTCGACCCGACCTTTGCGAATCAGCTCCGGTGGCAGCTTGCTGATATCGTTGCTGGTGGCGGTGAAAAAGACCGAGTTTTTGCGCTCCGCCATCCAGGTGAGCAGGGTGCCGAGCATCCGTCGTGAGGTGCCGTCGTCACTGTTGCCCTGTGCCAGGCCCTTTTCGATTTCATCCAGCCAGAGAACGCAGGGCGCCATGGCATCCGCCATCGCCAAAGCTTCGCGCAGGTTGCGTTCGGTTTCACCGTGGTACTTGTTGTACAGAGCGCCAATGTCCAGGCGCAGCAACGGCAGGTTCCAGGTGCCGGCCACGGCCTTTGCGGCCAGGCTTTTGCCGCCACCCTGGACCCCGAGCAACAGGATGCCCCGGGGTTGTTCTATTCCCGGGTCCCGGCTGTGAAAGGCCTTGCCGCGAGCCTCCAGCCAGCGCTTTAGGTTGTGTAATCCCGCCACCTGGGAGAAGTCGGCTGTCTCGTACTCGTAACTCATGACCCCGCCCATATCCAGCAGGGAAAACTTGGCTTTATTGACCGCCGGCAGATCCTCTTCGGTGATGGCGCCGTCCTGCCATATGGCCACCCGCACCAATCGTCGTACATCGCTGGCGCTCAATCCCTGGAGGTTGGCCATCAGTCGGCGCAGGGTATTGTTGTCGGTTTTGATGCGCTTCTGACCGTTCTGCTCGGCGTAGTGACGCGCCTCTTCCCGGATGATCGCCAGAATGCGTTCGTCCGTGGGCAGAGACAGTTGGAAGGAGGCGCTGTAGCGGCTGATTTCCGGCGGCAGCGTCAGCCGGTGACTCAGCAACACGATGGCATGGGGTGTCTGCTCGTGTTTAAGCGCAATGTCCTTGAGAAGACGCACAGTATGGGGTTGATCGTTCAGGTAGGGGTGCAAATCGCACAGCAGATAAATTCCCGGCGTATCCTGTGCCTTGATGTGCTCCAGCACTTCGGCCGGCTCCTGATGTTCACGCCCTTTGGGAACCAATTGGGGGCCGAAACCCATCGTGGTCAATCCGTCGGTCACCGACCAGCGATACAGCGGCCGCGCTTTATCCCGCGCGACCCGCTGGAGTAAGTTGATGGCCTTGTTTTCTTCATGAGTCTCAATGACCACCAGCGGGACTTTGGAGTCCAGCATCAGCGACAGATCGTGTGCGTCTTGCATCTTATTGATGTTCCTTAACTGAAAAGTGACGCTGAAACGATAGGAAGCGGCGTCTCGCTTGTCAATAGGCGAAGAGGGGTAACGGCGGATGCGCTTCGCCCCGATGCATCGGACCGATCCATCTTATGTGACGGGTGGTGTGGCAACGGCGGATGCGCTTCGCTTATCCGCCCTACGGATAGCACGGCAGGTCGCGTAGGGGCCGAGCGCAGCGGTATTAAAGCGCATCCGCCGTTAACGCAAGCAGTTTTGGTGCTTCAGTAATACGTCAACTCCCGCGCCTTACCCCAGAATACGCGGTAGGCAAACAGCGTATAGGCAATGATCGCAGGCAACACAATCACCACACCCACCAGAATGAACTTGAGTGATTCCGGGGCGCTGGCGGCTTCCCAAAAGGTGAGCTGTTCGGGCACCACGTAGGGGAAAAAACTGTACGCCAGGGCGGAAAACGCGAGTACAAACAGGGCGATGGCGATGGCAAATGGTAGCCAGCAGCCAAAGTCATTGTCGTAGGGAAAGTTGGACAGGTAGCGGTCATTGATCAAAAACAGGAAAAAGCTGAGTACCGGGATGATCAGCAGCAGAAGCGTCAGGTCTCCCCCCAGCCACTTGTCGAACACCCGCTCGCTGATCATCGGGTTGATGACCGACACGGCGACCAGCCCCAACGCCATCAACCAGGCGCAGCGGCGTGCCCAGCGAGCCGCCCGCAGCTGCAGCTCGCCTTCGGTTTTCATCACCAGCCAGGCGGCGCCAATCAGGCAGTAGCCGGCGGTCACACACACCGCGCTGAGAGCGGCAAAGGCGTAGGAGGCGAGGCTCTGCTCAAAGCCCATGACGTAAAGCCCGAGCATGTAACCCTGAGATAAGGTCGCCAGCAGTGAGCCGGCCCAGAAAGCGAAGTCCCAGCGGGTTTTGTGATCCACCGGCGCCTTGGCCCGAAAGTCAAAGGCGACACCGCGCAGAATCAATCCGGCCAGCATCAGCGTTACGGGCATATACAGCTGAAACAGGATCACATTGTGGGCGGCGGGAAAGGCAATCAGAATAATGCCGACACCCAACACCAACCAGGTTTCATTGGCGTCCCAAAAGGGGCCGATGGACGCGATCATGGTGTCGCGCTGGCGCTCCGAGTCTCGCGGCAACAGGATGCCCACTCCGAGGTCATAACCGTCAAGAATGGCATAAATGAGAAACGCCACACCCATCAGTGCCATGAAGATCAAGGGTAGCCAAAAGGCTTCTCCGGTCGGCATCACAGGGCACCTCCTTCATTGCGGACCATCGGGTTGTATTGATCCTGCAGGGTGTTGACCTCTTCGTCGCGGTCGACCAGTACCGCCTTGCGGGCGATCAGGAACAGGGCGCTGATGTAGGCCACCAGAAGACCGGCATACAGCGTCAGGTAGATGGCGAGCGATATGGCCACATTGCCTCCGGGGACGGTGGTGACGGCCTCGCTGGTGCTCAGAACGCCGGTTACCAGCCAGGGTTGGCGGCCAATTTCGGTGACGTACCAACCGGCGAGGGTGGCGACCCAGCCCGAGAAGGTCATGGCCACGAATACCTTGAGCATCCAGGGGGGCACCGAGGCGCGCCGCCACAGCTGCCATGCCCCCAACCAGGAGGCCGCGAGCATCAGAAAGCCCAACCCGACCATGATGCGAAAACCCCAGAATACTGGCGCGACGGGTGGATGTTCATCGGTGAATTCGTTCAGCCCTTGCACCTTACCCTGCCAGTCGTGGGTGAGAATGAAACTGGCCCCGCCGGGAATTTCCAGGGCAAAATGGTTGCGTTTCTGTTCTTCGTCGGGAAGCCCGAAAAGCACCAGAGGGGCCCCTTCGGTGGTTTCCCACAGGCCTTCCATGGCCGCCACTTTGGCGGGCTGATGTTTCAGGGTGTTCAGCCCGTGTAGATCGCCCAGCAGGATCTGCAGTGGAATCAGAAGTGCGGCGGCATAGACGCCTGTTTTCAATGCCAGGCGTGGAGCGGGCTTGTGATCGCGCTTGAGCAGGCGATAAGCCGATAGGCCCGCCATCAAAAAGGCCGCCGTCAGTCCGGATGCGACCAGCATGTGGGCCAGTCGGTAGGGCATGGATGGATTGAAGATGATGGCCCACCAGTCCACCGGAAAGGCCACCCCATCGCGCACTTCAAAACCGGTGGGCGTGTGCATCCAGGAGTTGAGGGACAGAATCCAGAAGGCGGACAGGCTGGTACCGACGGCCACCAGAAAGGTGGCGATGGTGTGTACCCGATTGGAGACCCGGTTGATGCCGAACAGCATGATGCCCAGGAAAGTCGCCTCCATGAAAAAGGCAGTCAGCACTTCATAGCCGAGCAGTGGCCCGGCGATATTGCCCACGGTTTCCATAAAGCCCGGCCAGTTAGTGCCGAACTGAAAGGACATGGTGATACCGCTGACCACGCCGAGGGCAAAGCTCAGCGCAAACACCTTCACCCAGAAGCGGTAGGCCCGCATCCACACTTCGTCACCGGTGCGGTTGTGCTGAACCCGGAAATAAAACAGAAACCACGCCAAGGCGATGGTGATGGTGGGGAACAGAATGTGGAAACTGATATTCGCGGCGAATTGAATGCGCGATAACAACAGGGTTTCCATTGTTGGTACCTCGTTGGTTCAGGTGACGGCGGATGCGCCTTTGGCTCCGATGCGTCGGACCGATCCGCCCTACGCCGGGCCTCGCTGGTTGCGTAGGGCGGATAAGCGCAGCGCATCCGCCGTAACGATACGTCGATGCAAGCGCCTCTACTTCAAAAACCGATCCTTCATGTCCAACACCTTGCCCAGACTCCCGCCAAGCTTTAACAGGCTCTTCAAATTACTCTGATTGAGCCGCTGAATTTCCGTGGTCCACTGGGTCAACATCTCGATCAGTTCGTGCATTTCCTGCATGCGTGCCTGAGCGTACTCCTCCTGGCGATTGGCGGGCTGCTCCAGCAGCAGGCCGCGCAGGGTCGACAGGGTTGGGTCAATTTCCCGCTTGCGCCGCTGCTCGATCAGCGTCTTGGCGATATCCCAGACATCATCCGGGGCAGAGAAAAACTCCTTCCGCTCGCCGGGAATGTGTTGCAGACGCACCAACTCCCAGGACTGCAGTTCTTTGAGCCCCATGCTGACATTGGAGCGCGAGAAGCCTAGTGCCTGAGCGATCTGCTCGGCGCACAAGGGTTCTTCGCTCAACACCAGAAGCGCGTACATCTGGCCCACGGTGCGATTGATGCCCCAACGGCTACCCATTTCACCGAAGTGCAGCACGCAGGATTGAATCATCGGGGTAAGTTGGTCTGACACGAATGGGGTACTCCACAAATTTCAGTAATTACTGAAATTACAGTAACAGGTGGTAGTCGTCAAGTGTCCGGTGGCCCAAATCCTGCACTGCTATGCTTAATAAGGTCCCAGGTGTGGGGCTCGAGTTAACCAGAAGGATTGCGTCATGATTGATTTGGAGGAAACCACGGCACTTTGGCCGGCGGCCCTGCTGGAGCGGTGGGGCGTCAGGGGGCGAGAAGCTCCGGCCGACATCCCATTGCTTTCCCGGCATCTCCGTGTCACCGAAGCCCTGGCGGGCTACCTGGCTCGGCTGTATAGCCCGCTGGCGGAGCGCCTGGCGCGCTGCCTGCCCACGCGCTCTGACCCCCTGGTGTTGGGCATAAACGGCGCCCAGGGGACGGGGAAGTCCACCGCGGCGGAGGTGATAGCGCATCTTCTTGAGCTGCGAGGGTTTCAGGTGTGTCGTTTGTCCATTGATGACCTGTACCTGACCCGGAGTGAGCGGCGACGGCTGGCGGACGAGGTGCACCCGCTACTGGCAACCCGGGGGGTGCCGGGCACCCATGATATCGCCATGGGGGAGGCGTTGCTGCAGGCGCTGACCCAGGCCGATGCCAATACCCGGGTGACCCTGCCGCGTTTTGACAAAGCCCAGGATGACCGCCGTGCGGAAGGTGAGCTGTGGCAGGGTCGCCCTCATTTGATCATTTTCGAAGGCTGGTGCGTCGGCGCCCGACCCCAGGAGGAGGCGGCGCTGGAGCCCGCGCTCAATGCCCTGGAACGTGAGGAAGACCCCGACGGCCGCTGGCGTCGCTATGTCAATGAGCAACTGAAGGGCTACCAGCGTCTGTTTGCCCGTCTCAATCACCTGATTCTATTGCGGGCACCGTCGTTTGAGCAGGTGTTTCAGTGGCGCTCCGAGCAGGAAGCCGCTCTGAAAAAGCAGCTCGAGGATGAGCGGCGTACCGGCACTCACCTGATGACACCCCCCATGTTGCAGCGCTTCATCGATCACTACGAACGGCTCACCCGCTGGATTCTCCAGGAAATGCCGGAGCGGGCCGACCTGGTGTTGGCGCTGGACACCCATCACCGCGTTGAGCGGATTACGGCCTCTGGAGCAACCAGGTTATGAGCACACCCATGGTGGTATTTACCGATCTCGACGGCACCCTGCTTAATCATGATGACTACGACTGGTCGGCGGCGAAGCCGGCGCTGGCCGCGCTCAAACAGCGCAAGGTTCCTCTGGTCCTGGTTTCCAGCAAAACCGATGTGGAGATGCTCGAGCTGCGCCGTGCGCTGGGCAACACGGATCCTCTGGTCTGTGAGAACGGCAGCCTGCTTCTGATACCAGAGAACCTGCTGGAGGCGCTGGGCTTGTCGGCGGACTCGCGCCTGATCAGCGATGGTTACCACTACGAATACCGGGGCCTGTCACGGGAGCAGATTCTGACGCTGCTCAACGAGCTGAAGGCGGATTATCGGTTTACCGGTTTTGCCTGGATGACCGATGAGGACATCGCCCAACATACCGGCCTGACGTTGGAAGCGGCCCGCCTGGCCAGCCAGCGTAAGGCCTCGGAGCCTATTGTGTGGCGCGATACGCCGGAGGCTCTGGCGGAGTTCACCGAGCGACTGACCCGCCACAATCTCCGCGTGGTCAAGGGCGGGCGCTTCTATCACGTCATGGGACAGTGCGATAAAGGCGATGCGGTACGGTACTTGCAAAAACGCTATGAGCACCACTTCGGCGCAGCACCGTTCAGTATTGCCCTGGGGGATAGCCCCAACGATCTGGACATGCTCAAAGCGGTGGATGCACCGGCCATCATTCCGCACAGCGATGGTTCACACCTGGAGGACCCTGCACTAAAACGGGCCTTCATAGCACCAAAAGAGGGCGCGGCGGGGTGGAATACCGCCGTTCTTACCCTGATCGACCAATAGGCGATCGCACTGACGAGGATGAACCGATGAGTGATTTTTTCCAGAACGGTCGTATTGCCACTTTGCACAACCTGGGGGATCGCCCGCTGGAGGCGATGGAGGCGGAGCTGAATGAATGGGCGGAGAAAAAGCCCATGTGCCTGGTGTTGCCGTGTCTCTACTCTGAGCTACAGGGGCCGGCGTTGGAAAACATCATTCAGGAGCTGAGTAAGGTCACCTACCTTGATGAGGTCATCATCGGGCTTGATCGCGCTACCGAAGAAGAGTTCGAGCATGCCAAGACGTTTTTTTCCCGTCTGCCCCAGCGTCACCACATTCTGTGGAATGACGGGCCGCGCCTGAAAGCCATTGATAAGGTCCTCGATGAATATGGCCTCGCGCCCAATGAGTTGGGGAAGGGGCGCAATGTCTGGTATTGCCTGGGCTATGCGCTGGCTCAGGGGCGGGCCAAAGCCGTCGCGCTGCACGACTGCGACATTCTCACCTACAAGCGGGATATTGTTGCCAAGCTGTTTTATCCGGTGGTCCATCCCACATTCAATTACGCTTTCTGCAAGGGGTATTACTATCGTGCGGCCAACGGCAAACTCAACGGTCGCGTGAGTCGACTGTTGGTATCGCCGCTGGTGCGGGCGCTGGAGAAAGTGTTTGGCCGCGACGATTATCTGGAATTCATTGACAGCTTTCGCTACCCGCTGGCGGGTGAGTTTTCCATGATCATGGACGTGGTCAGTTCCATCCGGATTCCCAGCGATTGGGGCCTGGAAATTGGTGTGCTGTCGGAAGTGAATCGTCGCTACTCCGACGAGCGGGTCTGTCAGGTGGATATTGCCGATGCCTACGATCACAAGCATCAGGATCTGTCCAAAGACAACCCGGAGGGTGGGCTCTCGAAAATGAGCACGGACATTTCCAAATCGCTGTTCCGCAAACTGGCAATCAAAGGCACCGTGTTTACGCCAGAAGCGTTTCGTACCATCAAGGCGAGTTATTATCGCCTCGCGCTGGATCTGATTGACCGGTATCACAACGATGCCGTCATCAACGGCATGACGTTGGATCGAAACCAGGAAGAGAACACCGTGGAGCTGTTTACCAAGTGCATCATGCGGGCGGGGGAGCAGTTTCTGAACGATCCCACCGAGCGGCCATTCATGGCCAATTGGTCGCGCGTGTTAAGCGCCGTGCCGGATGTGTACGATCAGTTGTTGGAGGCGGTTGCGCAGGATCGGGGGTGATCGGGTTGCGGCTCGTTTGGTGACGGCGGATGCGGGCTGCGGTGGTTGGGTAACGGCGGATGCGGCCTTCGGCCTTATCCGCCCTAC
>NZ_DGMV01000087.1:97709-99629 GCF_002388575.1 Marinimicrobium sp. UBA4509 | reverse complement strand
GGCCTTATCCGCCCTACGCGGACTGCCGTGGTATGCGTAGGGCGGATAAGCGAAGCGCATCCGCCGTTACCCAACCCAAAATATACCTCAAACTTTCTTCTCATAATTCGTCAACCAGACACACTGATACGGCGCCAAGGTCAAAGTCCCGTACAGATCCGTCACCGCCTCCCCACTGATCAAATCCCGCCAATTCTCTGTACTGATCAAATTGATATTGGTCAAACTGATTTCCTGCGGCCGATCGCTCAGGTTATTCAGACAGAAAATACTCTGAGTTCGGCGCAGGCTCTGCCGCCAGAAACCAAACACCTCCGGCTGCAAGTGCAAAGTGAACTGAGTAGCATTCGGGTGAAACGCCGGCTGCGCACAGCGAATCCGGATCAGTCTCTGCAGCGCATTGAAGATTCGGTGTTGAGGTTTTTCCGGGTCGGCTAGAAGCGTTTCGAGTTCACCCTTGTGCCAGTTGGTCCGGTTGATGGAACGGTTGTGCTGGGTGGCTTCCAGTTTGTCCAGGTCATTGGGCGTCGCAAACAGGGTGTGAATATAAAACGCCGGTATACCCTCCAGGGCCAACATGATGATCTGTGAACAGAGCAACCGTGCCTCCTGCCAGCGATCGGTACCCTGATAGGTACCCTTGAAGGCATCGAACAGACTGATGTTGGCCTCGTAAGGTTTGCTTTCGCCATTCTGTCCGGTGCGGCTGGAAATGCGACCGCCAAAGGACTGCAGCGTTTTCAGGAAGGTTTCCAGCTCCTCGTCGGACAACAAGCCTTCCGCCGGACGCAACCCGATACCGTCGTGGGAGGCGGTAAAATTCAGATAGGCACAGCCGACCGGCGAGGGCGGCATGCTCATCAACCAGCCTTTCAGATACTGGCCGTTGCCGGACAGCAGCGCGTGAATCACCAGTGGTGGCAGGCTGAAGTTGTAGATCATGTGCGCTTCGTTACTGTTGCCGAAGTACGTCAGGTTTTCCCGGTTGGGCACATTGGTTTCGCTGATCAGAATCGCGTGGGCATTTTTGTACTCCATCAGCAGCCGCAGCAGCTTGATGACTTCGTGGGTTTGCGGCAGGTGTATACAGGGCGTTCCGATTTCCTTCCACAGAAAGGCCACGGCATCCAGACGAAGCCACTGAACGCCCTTGTCGAGATAAAGCCCGATGATCTTCAGGTATTCGAGCAGCACCTTGGGGTTGCGGAAGTCGACATCAATCTGGTCATGACTGAACGTACACCAGACGTGCTTCACGCCTTCGTTGGTTTCCACTGCGCGCAGTAGCGGGCTGGTGCGCGGCCGCACGACCATGGACAGGTCGTAGTGGGGGCTCGCCTCGACAAAGTAATCCCGACCCGGGTCTTTGCCATATTGGTAGTTGCGGAACCAGCCGCTCTGGCTGGACACATGGTTGATCACCAGATCGCCCATGAGTTTGAAGTCTTGCCCCAGAGTTTCAATATCGTCCCATTCGCCCAGCTCGGCGTCGACCTGGGTGTAGTCGATGACGGCAAAGCCGCCGTCGGAGCTGTGGGGGAAGAAGGGCAGCACGTGCACGGCGCTGAAGGTGTCCTGCAGGTGTTTGTGCAGGAACTGTTCGAGGGTATCGAGGGGTTTTTCGTTGGGGGTGCGGATGGAGTTGCCGTAGGTGATCAGCAGGGCGTCCTGTTCGGACCAGAGTTGCTCGGGCGGTACGATGGCGCGGTTGATCCGCGGCCCGATGGCCTCGAGGCACTGTTGGGTCAGTGCGTCGGTGTCGGCATTGGGGTAGAGGTAGGCGAGTAGCGCGGTGAGTTTACTTTTCAGTTCCGGCAGCGAAAAAAAGTCAGTCGTCATAGTATGGGCCCGTCATGGTCAGTACCCAATATCGCAGCAAGATCCATACCGGTGAGCCGTGTGCGTTGATCCAGCTCCGGG
>NZ_DGMV01000087.1:97266-97500 GCF_002388575.1 Marinimicrobium sp. UBA4509 | reverse complement strand
TCCAGGACCCGCCGTGAATCCGTCCCTGGAGGCTTCTCGTCGGCTCCCTGCCTCCGAGAGTCCCCGACAGGTATACCTCGCCGAGACCCTCAGTGCCAATAGGCGTTTTGTGTTGCGAGCGTGACGGGGTGGAGGGTAGGCCGGTTGGAGACTCTCTGAGGCATGGATGCCGATGAGAAGCCTCCAGGGGCCGCTCTTTGGCTCCTGCCACCGCGGCATTCGTGCATCCATGCA
>NZ_DGMV01000087.1:77689-97041 GCF_002388575.1 Marinimicrobium sp. UBA4509 | reverse complement strand
AACCGGCCTACCCTCCACCCTCCCCAAAACTCTATGCGAAGCTACAAAACCGTACTCAAAATCAATACAACAATCAGGCCAACCACCCCGAGGATGGTTTCCAGAACCGTCCAGGAAGCCAGAGTCTGGCGCTCGGTCAGCCCCATAAACTGCTTCACCAGCCAGAACCCCGAATCGTTGACGTGGGACAGCACCGTGGCGCCGCAGGCAATGGCAATGACGATGCAGGCCGTTACGCCGTCAGAGTAACCACCGGCGCTGACCAGGGGCGCCACCAGCCCGGCGCTGGTGACCATGGCCACGGTGGCGGAGCCCTGGGAGACGCGGATGACGGTCGCGACCAGGAAGGCGAACAGGACGACCGGGAGGTTTGAGGCGGTCATGGCCTCGACCAGTGCATCGCCCACGCCGGCGGCGATGAGGACTTTGCCGAATACGCCGCCGGCGCCTGTCAGCAGGATGATCATGCCCACCGGCTCCATGGAGCGGGTCGCCACTCGTTGGATTTCGTCTCGGCTGAAGCCCAGGCGGGTGCCCAGGAAGTAGAAGGAGAGCAGGGCGGCGACCAGCAGGGCGGTGAAGGGGTGGCCGACAAAGGCCATAATCTGGGCCGCATCGTGGCTTTCGCCGAGCCAGGTTTTGGTGGCGGTGTTGAGCAGGATCATCGCCAGGGGCACCAGGATAATGCTCAATACCAGGGTGAAGCCTGGCTGTGGGCGATCGTTCTGGTGGTGGCTGTCCATCTGGACCTGAGCGGTGTCTGGTAACTCGGCGTGGATGCGGTTGCCGATAAAGCGCCCGAAGACGATGCCGCCGAGAATCGCGGCGGGAATGCCCGCCAGCAGGCCCACCAGAATGACCCAGCCGAGGTCAGCGCCCAGCAGCGAGGCGACCGCCACGGGGCCGGGGGTCGGGGGGATGAACGAGTGGGCCACGGCAATACCCGCCACCAGTGGCATGCCGTAAAACAGCAAGGATTTGCCCGTGCGCTTGGCCAGGCTGTAGACCAGTGGAATAAAGAGGATCAGCGCCACCTCGAAAAAGACCGGAATGGCGACAATCAGGCCGAGGGTCATCAGGGCCCAAGGGGCTTTGTCTTCGCCGGCTTTGCGGGTGAGGGTGTTGGCAATCTGCTGGGCGCCGCCGGAAACCTGCAGGATTTCCCCGATCATGGTGCCCAGCCCGATCACGATGGCGATATAGCCCAGGGTGCCGCCCATGCCCTGCTGGATGACGTCCGCCACTTCGGGCAGGGGCACGCCGCCGGCGATGGCAACCCCCATGCTCACCAGCAGGAGGGCGACAAAGGCCTGCAGACGCAGGGCCATGATCAGAAACAGTAGAACACCGATGCTGACAACGGTGACCGAGAGCAAGTAGGTGGCTGACATGTTGTTATTATCTCCTGTCGTTTGTGGGCGCCGTTTTAGTCGGAGCGGGCCTTGAGGGATTCTATGTAATCAATGGCCTGGTCCAGCACGCCGGGTACCGGTGGGTGAATGTTCAGGGGGGTGACATCGGGCTCTTTCTGCAGGTCCGGGCGCTCCAGGGCCTCGAACTGGCTGTCCAGCAGCTCCGGGGGCATGAAATGCCCCTGACGGGCGCTGATCCGGTCGGCGATAGTGTCCGCATCGCCGTCCAGAAACAGGAAGTGGGTATCGAGACCGCAGTGCCGGAAGGGTTCACGATGGCTGCGCTTCAGGCCGGAGAAGGCAAGGACAAAGGTGGCATCGCTGTCGGCATGCTCTTTCAGGTAGTCGCACATCCGGGCAATCCACGGCGCGCGCATTTCATCGGTCAGGGGTTTGCCCGCCGCCATGTGCGCTTTGGCCGCGTCACTGTGAAAGTCGTCCGCATCCAGGTAGGTAAAGCCGAAGTGTTCCGACAGCGCTGAGGCCATCGTGGATTTGCCCGCCCCGGAGACGCCCATCATGATCAGCAGAGTTGCCAAGGTGTGTCACCCTCATTCCCAAAAAATACGGATTATAACGCGGGAGGAGGTTAGCGCACTTATTATGTTAGCGCAAACATTTGGGCTGTGATAATCTGCCGGTTTTTGGAAGAGGGAGTTGGACAGTGAGCACCCGGGCGAGAAAAAAGCACTCCCAGGCCGTCACCCTGGCGGATGTGGCGCAATACGCCGGCGTCAGCGGTATCACTGTATCGAGGGTCATTAACCATCCTAATAAAGTGTCGCAGGCAACGCGGCAGGCCGTGCAGGAGGCAATCGATATGCTGGGTTACATTCCCAATCAATCCGCCAGTTCTCTGGCATCAGCGCGCTCACGCGTGATCGGCGTGGCGATTCCGTCGCTGTCGAATATTGTATTCACCGATGTATTGCGCGGCATCTACGATGTCGCGGGCACCTCGGGCTACAAAGTGCTGATGGTGGACACCCACTACTCGGCGCTGGAGGAGGAGCGCATGGTACGCACCCTGCTCAGTCAGTCGCCCGAGGCCATGATTCTCACCGGTGGTGAGCAGACCCAGGCCTGTGAGCGCCTGCTGCTGAAGGCCAAGATCCCGGTGGTCCAGATCATGGACCTGCTGGATGAGCCAATGGATATGAACGTCGGGGTATCGCACTTTGAGGCCGGTGCCGCCGTGGCGGAGCAACTGCTGTCGGCGGGGTACGGTCAGTTGGGCTTTATCGGTGCCCGTATGGACAAGCGGGTTCGGGAGCGTCTGGCGGGCTTCAAGTCGGTGCTGGAAAGTCGGGGGCGGTTCTGGCGGAACTTCGTCCAGGTGACCGATCGGCCCTCATCCATCGAGTTGGGGGGCGAGCTGTTTCGGGCGCTCATGGGGCAAGCCGGCGGCGTAGTGGACGCGGTGTTCTGCTGCAACGACGACCTGGCCCTGGGGGCGTTATTCGAAAGTCAGCGTATGGGCCTGGATGTGCCGGGTGATATTGGCCTGTGCGGCTTCAACGACTTCGAAGTGTCGGCATTTACCAACCCGTCATTGAGCAGCGTGGCCGTGCCCCGATACCAGATGGGGGTGACGGCGGCGGAGATGATCATTACCGCCTTGAACGGCGGTGAGGTCGGGCAGAAGAGGCGCGACCTCGGTTTTGAAGTCGCGCTCCGACAGTCTACCGATCATCTCTAAGAGCGCATCAGGCGCTTTTGCGCAGACCGGTTGACGAGTTCTGGACGATGCTCAGGTATTTCAGCCAGGCCTGTTCCACGGGATTCTTCGGGGCGGCCTGTTTGGCGATGACCTTGAGCAGGTGGCGGTCCTCATCAGTGGGGTCGGTCACCTCGCCTCGGCACAGGGCGTGGATCAGCGCGCCGTGTTTGCGGATCAGGCGGGCCTGGATGCCGGATAACTGGCTGGAGTGGTCAAAACCGGCGGGAAAGTGCTCCCGGTCCTGAAAGGGCTGCTTGAGGTAGTGCTCGCGCGGCAACATGGTTGCTCTCCTTTACCGTAACGTGGGTGGAATTGACACCTCGATCACGTTATACGATGTTTCTGGCAGAAATATGTCAGCGCGGAGTGAATTTTTCAGCAGCCACCTGAGGCCGGATTCCCAGGCACAAAAAAACCGGCACGAGGCCGGTTTTTTCTGGCGCCGCGGTCAGGCCGTGGCGCGGGTCACAGTCGGGTCAGGCTCAGGAAGCCATCGCCTTGATGTGGCCGTTCAGGCGGCTCTTATGACGAGCGGCCTTGTTCTTGTGCATCAGGCCCTTGTCAGCCATGCGGTCGATGACCGGAACAGCGGCGGTGTAAGCGGTTTTGGCCGCTTCCTGGTCGCCGGATTCGATGGCCTTGACCACGTTCTTGATGTAGGTGCGCGTCATGGAGCGCAGGCTGGCGTTGTGCTTGCGAGCCTTTTCGTTCTGGCGAGCGCGCTTCTTGGATTGAGGTGTATTTGCCACCGTGGAGCTCCTGTTACGTATTCAGACTGAAATTCGGTCGTCCGGCAGCCATTCGCACAAGCCGGAATCAAGGACGCGACATTATGCCCATTTGGAGCCGTATGTCAACTGTCCCGGTGCCAATGGCGCGTATCCTTGCGGTAGGGCAGGCGCACATGCAGGGCGGCCTTGGCCACAATATGCGCGCTCACCGGCGCGGTGATAAACAAAAACAGCGCAATCAGCAGCTCGTGCAGGCTCAGGCCGTCGCCGCGAGTGCTGAAAAACACCATGGAGGCGACGATCATGCTGCCCACGCCCAGCGTCGTGGCCTTGGTGGGGCCGTGCAGGCGCATGAAAAAGTCCGGCAGGCGCGCCAGCCCAAAGGAGCCGATCAGCGCAAAGGAGGCGCCAACCAACAACAGAATGGACACCAGCCATTCGATCCAGCTTGTCTCGCTCATGGTCTTGCTCCTATTCAATGATGTCGCCGCGCAACAGGTACTTGGACAGGGCAACGGTGCCCACAAAGGCCATGACGGCAATCAGTAGCGCCGCCTCGAAATACAGCATGGACTCCTTCGAGAGCCCAAACAGCACCAGCAGAGCGATGGAATTGATATACATGGTGTCCAGCGCGAGGATCCGGTCCGGCAGCGACGGGCCCACCGCCAGGCGCCACAGGTTCAGCACCAGGGCCAGGCTCATCATCACCAGGCTGATCTGGATTACGATGTCGAGCATTCGAAAATCTCCTTAAGCGGCGCTTCATAACGCTGTTTGATGGTCGCCACAGCTTCGGCCGGATCATTCACGTGCAGCGTGTGGATGATCAACCGCTTGCCATCGGCACTCAAATCGGCGGACACGGTACCCGGAGTCAGGGAGATGGTGCTTGCCAGAATGGTGATTGCGAAGTCCTGTTCCAGGTCCAGCTCCAGAGTCATGAAGGCCGGCTTGAGGGACTTGGGTGAACCCAGGATCAGGCGCGCTACGGTCCAGTTGGCGATCACAATATCCCAGAGCACCACCACCACAAACTTGAACGCCACACCCGGGCGGCTCAAGGTCATTTCCTGGGGCCAGAAGGACTGGGTGACAAAGGGGATGAACCAGGCGAGCAGGCCCCCCAGAACCAGATGGCCGCCGCTCACGTCATTGGCCAGAAGAAACCACAGAAACAGCATGAACAGGCTGAGTACCGGGTGCGGTAAAAGCCGCCGGCGCCGTCGTCGGGTATTGGTCAGGGTGCTCATGGGTTCCCCCCTACAGTGGTGTGGCGCAGCACGCTGTCAATGTACTGGCCCGGGTTCAATAGCTGCTCGGCCATGGCGTCGGTGTAGGCGATGATCGGCTCGCCCCACAGTGCCAGTGCCGGTGTCGTTGCCAGCAGGCCGAGCGCGGCGGCCAGCGGCAGCAGCGAGGCTTTCTGGGTGTTGGCCACCACCTCCGTGGTGCGCCAGAAAAAAGTACTGCCACTGCGACTCAGGGCGGTAATGGAGGCAAGCCCGCCCAGCAGCACCAGCCCCCAAAGCCAAATGGCGGCGTAGCCGGTACCGGCCGATTGCAACAGCAGTACCTTGCCGACAAAGCCACTCAACGGCGGCATGCCGGCCACACTCAGGGCGGCCACAAAAAACATCAGTCCCAGGGTCGTGCTTTGGGGCAGGGTGGGGCCGGTACGGATGGCGTCGCTGCCGTCCTGACGCTGGCGGCGGATCAGGTCGACAATCAGATACAGTGCGCCGCACACCCAGGTGGAGTGGGCCAGATAGTAAAAGGTCGCACTCAGGGCTTCAGCGGTGTTCAGGGCCAGGCCGGCGAGCAGGGTACCCACCGAGATGATCACCAGGTAGGACACCTGCATACGCAGATTGCGGGCGGCCAGTACACCGATAACCCCCAGTGCCAGGGTGACCAGAGCCAGTGGCCACAGCCAGGGCTGAATCAGGTTGGCCAGTTCGCCGGCGTGATCGCCAAAGATCAATGTGTAGACCCGGGCGATGGAATAGACCCCGATTTTGGTCATGATGGCGAACATGGCCGCGACCGGAGCGCTGGCCGCGCTATAGGCCCGGGGCAGCCAGAAGTACAGCGGCACCATTGCGGCTTTTAGACCAAACACCACCATAAACAGCAGGCCGGCCGCCGCCACAATCGGCGCGTCCTGGGCGGGCAGGTTGGCCACCTTGGCGGCCATGTCCGCCATGTTCAGGGTGCCGGTAATGCCGTACAGGGTGGCCACGGCAATCAGAAACAGGCTGGAACCCGCCAGGTTCAACACCACATAGTGCAGCCCGGCCCTTGCCCGCTCCGGGCCTCCGCCCTGCACCAGCAGCGCGTATGAGGCGAGCAGCAATACCTCAAAACAGACAAACAGGTTGAACAGGTCGCCGGTGAGAAAGGCGCCGTTGACCCCGAGCAGCAACAGGTGCAGCAGGCCGTTCAGGTTGTAGGCCGGGTGGTCCATGGTGCTCGCCGCGTACCAGATGGCAAAGAACGCCAGCACACTGGTCACCAGCACCATGAAGGCACTGAGCCGATCCAGAACCAGAACGATGCCAAACGGCGGCGCCCAGTCCCCCATGGCATAGACCTGAATGACACCACTGCTGGCGGTGTAGAACAGCAGCAGGGAAACGATGACCAACAGACCGGCGCTGATCAGGCTGACCGTGCGGGTCAGCACAAAGCCCTTGCCGGCCAGTAACAGCAGGATCACCCCGGTGATCAGTGGCAACAGCACCGGCAGTGCAATCAGGTGACTCATGCCCGGTCCTCCTGCGCCGCATCGCTCGGCGTACCGTCGACATGGTCATTGCCAAGCTCGGCCCGTGCCCGCAGGGCGAGCACCAGGACAAAGGCGGTCATGGCAAAGCTGATCACGATGGCGGTCAGTACCAGGGCCTGAGGCAGTGGGTCGGCGTAGTGATCGCTGGTGCCGATCACCGGCGGCGCGCCAGCGGTCAGGCGGCCCATGACGAAAATGAACAGGTTGACCGCATAGGTGAACAGAGTCAGCCCGACAATGACCGGAAAAGTCCGGCCGCGCAGCATCAGGTACACGCCGCAGGCGGTCATCACCGCGATCATGATTGAAATCAACAGCTCCATTAAATCTTCTCCCCTTGTTCATTGGTGGCCGGGGCTTCGTGGGTGGTCTGCGCCAGCTTGCCCAGGTGCGCCAGAATCAGCATGGTGGCACCCACGACCGTGACATAGACGCCGACATCGAAGGCCATGGCGGAGGCGAGCTCAAAGTCGCCCACAAATGGCCAGTGCACATGCGTGAAGGTCGAGGTCAGGAAGGGGTAGCCGAACAACCAGCTTGCCAGCCCGGTGAGCGTGGCAATCAACACGCCGGTGGCGGCCACTTTCCGGTAATTCCAGCGCAGGCGCTGCTGCATCCACTCGGTACCGGTGGAAATATATTGAAGGATCAGCGCCACACTGGTGACCAACCCGGCAATGAACCCGCCGCCGGGCATATTGTGACCGCGCAGGAAAATGTACAGGGACACCATGATGGCGAGCGGAAGCAGGATGCGGGTCATCACCGACAGAATCGGCGGATGCGGCTCGCGGGCCCAGCGACGACCGTCGCCATCGGCCTGGGGCAGTGGCAGTTTCAGGCCGTGCAGCATCGCGTAGATACCAACGGCCGCCAGGGCTAGCACGGTGATCTCCCCGAGGGTATCGAAACCGCGGAAATCCACCAGAATCACGTTGACTACGTTGGTGCCACCGCCACCGCTAACGCTGTTTTCCAGGAAGTAGTTGGAAATGGGGGTGAACGGCCGGGTCAGCACCGCCCAGCACAGGGCGCCAATGCCCGCCCCGGCGCTGCCGGCAATGGCAATATCCCGAACCACGCGTCTGGGTGGTGACTCGTTGGGTGTCATCTGGGGCAGGAAGTAGAGCGCGAGCATCAGCAGAACGATGGTGACCACTTCAACCGACAGCTGGGTCAGCGCCAGGTCCGGGGCGGAAAACCGGATGAAGGTCAGCGATACGATCAGGCCCACCACGCTCAGCATCAGCAGGGCCGCAAACCGGTTGTGATGAATCAGCACCGTGCCGAACGCCGCGATCACCAGCAAGGCGGTGGCGACCAGGCTTACAGGGTCCATCGGGGTCAGCGAAGCGGAACCGGTCCACTCGGCCAGAGACCAGAGCCCCGCGGCGCCCACGACCAGGGCTGAACCGAAGAACAGCGCCAGATAGCGCTGGAGCGAGCCGTTCTCAAGCCGGTCGGTAACCCACTGGGCGGCCAGGACGCTGCGTTGTACCCGATGCTCGAACACCAGCTTCTCGTCCTTGCGGAACTTGCGCTCGTAAAACGCAAACAGCCCTTTGCGCTGGGTGTAGAGGAGAATACCGCCGGCCAGGGCGATGGCGCTCATCAACAACGGCAGGTTGAACCCGTGCCAGAGCGCAATGTGGTACTCCGGCATCTCGTGCCCGAGAACCGCCGTGGCAGCCGCGTGGATAAAGGGCTCAATGGTGTAGTGGGGCAAAATACCCACCACCAGACAGAGCACCACCAGAATCTCCACCGGCACTTTCATGTAGCGGGGCGGCTCGTGGGGCGGATACTTGGGCAGATCCTGAGGCTCGCCATTGAAAAAGACATCGTGAATAAAGCGCCATGAGTAGGCCACTGAAAACAGCGCCCCTAGGGTGGCCAGCATCGGCATGATCCACCAGAACTGACCGAGATACTCCAGGTGCAGGCTCTCGGCAAAGAACATCTCCTTGCTCAGGAAGCCGTTCAGGAGCGGTACGCCGGCCATGGCGGCGGACGCGACCATGGCCAGTAGCGCGGTATGCGGCATGTACTTCCACAGGCCGTTGATCTTGCGCATATCCCGGGTGCCGGTCTCGTGGTCGATGATCCCGGCCGCCATGAACAGCGACGCCTTGAAGGTGGCGTGGTTGATGATGTGAAACACCGCCGCCGCTGCCGCCAGCTCGGTGCTGAAACCGAACAGCAGGGTAATCAGGCCCAGGTGGCTGATGGTGGAGTAGGCCAGCAGGCCTTTCAGGTCGTGTTTGAACAGGGCCGTATAGGCAGCGTACACCAGCGTGGCAAGGCCCACGAAGCTGACGATAAAGAACCACAGCTCGGTGCCCGCCAGTGCCGGGTACATCCGGGCAAGCAGAAACACCCCAGCCTTGACCATGGTGGCCGAGTGCAGATAAGCCGACACGGGGGTGGGGGCGGACATGGCGTGAGGCAGCCAGAAATGGAACGGGAACTGGGCGGACTTGGTAAAGGCGCCCAGCAGCACCAGAATCAGGGTGATTGGGTAGAGCGCGTGGGCGCGGATCTGATCCCCGGCGGCGAGAATCTCGGTCAGATTAAAGCTGCCGACAATATGTCCCAGCAGCAGTGCGCCCGCGAGCAGGCAGAGGCCGCCCGCCCCGGTAATCGCCAGCGCCATCCGCGCCCCTTTACGGGCCTCGGACTGGTGGGACCAATAGCCGATCAGAAGGAACGAGCTCAGGCTGGTGAGCTCCCAGAACACCAACATCAGAAGGATGTTGTCCGACAGCACAATGCCGAGCATCGCCAGCATGAATATCTGCAGCAGGGCGTAGAGCTTGCCCAGAGAGTCCCGTGAAGACAGGTAGTAACGGGCGTACAGCATGACCAGCAGGCCGATCCCGGTGATCAGCAAGGCGAACATCAGCCCCAGGCCGTCCAGGCGGAGGCTCAGATCCAGCCCCAACCCGGGCAGCCACGCCTGATGGAAACGAAAGGTCTCGCCGGCCAGCACCGCTGGCGTCAGGTAAAGCAGCAGCCCCAGGGAGATCAAAGGCGCTAACGCCGCCGACCAGGCGCACAGGTTGCGCCCGAAGCGCTCCGTGGCGAGGGGGACCAGCGCGCCCAGGAGCGGCAGGAATACAATCAAAAACAGTGTCATAAGGTCTCTCACACCTTGTGGGTATTATTCATCTCCGCCCGGACAAGTATAACCGGGGATACCTTGAGATTCGTTGTGGGTAACAACAGACGGGGTTACAGCGACGCGGGTGGGTCGGTAAAGAAGGGGTGGCGTTTTAAAGTGAAGCCTTGGGGCTCATGGTGGTGCGGCATCGCGGTCATTCCCGTGTCTTAGGTCGTTGTGGACGTCGTACCAGAAACCGGCAAATGCTTTTATACACTGTAAAGGGGGCCGAGTACCAGTATTGCAGAAGCCTCTTAACCTATGTTAACCCTCGGTGGATGACCCGCAAACGGTCCGACGTATCGGAGCGTTTGCGGGTCATCCACCGATCACTGACCCGCAAACGCCAGATAACCCCGATGCAACTCTTCCACCCGCTTCTCTAAATCGACCAGACTCCCGGTGTTATCCAACAAGTCATCCGCCCGCTTTAGCCGCTCGGCTCGCGACATCTGACTGGCCATGATCCGCTGGATCTGCTCCGGGTCCGCACCGTCCCGGGCACTGGCCCGTGCGAGCTGGAGGGACTCCGGCACATCCACCACCAGAATCCGGTCGACCAGCTTATCCTGCCCGGTCTCAAACAGCAGGGGAGACACCAGTAGGGCGTAGGGACCTCGCGCCGCGGCCAGCCGCGAACGCAACTCCCGGTTGATCAGAGGGTGCAGCAAGGCTTCAAGCCAGGTTTTCGCGTCGGGATCGGTAAAGATGATGGCGCGCAGGGTCGGGCGGTCCAGGGTGCCGTCAGGCGTCAAAATATCCGGGCCAAAGTGTTCGGCAATGGCCTTCAGGGCGGGCTGGCCGGGTTCGACCACCACCCGCGCCATATCGTCCGCATCCACGGCCTCAATGCCTGTCGCCTGGAAGGCCCGCATGACGGAAGACTTGCCGCTGCCGATGCCTCCGGTAACGCCGATAACCCGCTCCGCCATGATTCAGGGAGCCGCGAACTGAAGGTACTGTTGGAGCAGGCTGTCGCCCCAGATAAAGGCAATCCAGCCCGCAATGGCCAGGTAGGGGCCGAAGGGAATGGGAATGTTCTTGTCCCGGCCCAGAATCAGCATCATGCCGATACCGATCACCGCGCCCACCAGGGACGACAGCAGCACCACCAGGGGCAGCATCTGCCAGCCCAGCCAGGCGCCCAGCGCGCCGAGCAGTTTGAAATCGCCGTAGCCCATGCCTTCCTTGCCGGTCAGCAGCTTGAACAGCCAGTAAATCGACCAGAGCGACAGGTAGCCCGCCACCGCGCCCCAGAGGGCGTCCTCCAGTGGCACAAAGCCCCCCAGATGATTGACGATCAGCCCGAGCCAGAGCAGCGGCAGCGTGATGGCATCGGGTAGCAGTTGGGTATCGATGTCGATCATCGTGAGCGCAATCAGCGACCAGGTGAACACCAGTGCCGCCAGGCCGACGCCGGTCACGCCAAACTGGTGAATCACAAACAGGCTCGACAGGCCCGTCACCAGCTCGATGATCGGATAGCGGGCGGAAATCCGGCCTTTACAGGCCGAGCATTTGCCCCGCAGCACCAGATAGCTGATCACCGGCACGTTCTCCCAGGGCTTGATCCCGTGCCCGCAGTGGGGGCAGGTGGAATTGGGGGTGATCAGGTTGAACGTTTTCTGCGGTTCCGGTGGTGACTGCTCCAGCAGCTCGCAGCACTGCGACCGCCACTCCGACTGGAGCATTTTCGGCAGGCGATAGATCACCACATTGAGGAAGCTGCCAACCAGCAGACCTAAAACAGTGGCGCTGATGAGCGCCACTGAGGGGTATAACTCTAATACTTCGTGAATAGATGCCATGAATTAAACGACCTGACCGATTTGGAAGATCGGCATGTACATGGCAATCATAAGGCCACCGACCAGTACGCCAAGTACGGCCATAATCATGGGTTCAAGCAGTGATGTCAGGCTGTCCACCTGGTTGTCGACGGCTTCTTCATAATACACCGCGACTTTCTCGAGCATTTCGTCCAGAGCACCTGATTCCTCGCCGATAGAGGCCATTTGAATCAGTAAGGTTGGGAACATTTTCTGCGCTCGAATTGCTGTGTTTAACTGAATGCCTGTTGATACATCTTCGCGTATTTTAATAATGGCGTCCCGGTAAATTCGGTTGCCTGCTGCACCTGCCACCGATGTCAGTGCGTCGATAAGTGGAACGCCTGCAGCGAAAGTCGTGGAGAGTGTGCGTGCAAATCGTGCCATAATTGAAAGGTACAGAATATTCCCTACCACAGGTACTTTAAGAATATATCTGTCGATAGCATAGCCTACACTTTCAAATCTTTTCTTTGCTTCCTTGAATAAAAATACAAACGCAGCCGCTCCCAGTATAATTTTGAACCAGTGGTTTTGAGCCAACTCTGATAAGTTCAAAACAAAAAGAGTAAATGCAGGGAGGTCTGCACCAAAACTACTAAATGTCTCGGCGAACTGCGGAACCACTTTGACCAGCAGAATACCTGTAACGATGATGGCGACAACTATTACGGCTATCGGGTAAGTCAAAGCTTTTTTGATTTTGGCTTTCAACGCCTCCGTCTTTTCCTTATAAGTGGCGATGCGATCCAGCATGGTTTCAAGGGCGCCAGATTGCTCTCCAGCCTCGACAAGGTTGCAAAACAAGTCATCAAAATACTTTGGATGTTTGCGCAGGGCTTGAGCGAAACCTCCTCCGGCGGCTACATCCTCCCGAATTTCCATCACCAGCTTTCGAACATTAGGGTTGTCCAAACCATCCGCTACAATTTCGAACGATTGAACCAATGGCACCCCGGCCTTCATCATAGTGGCCATTTGTCGGGAAAAGACGGCAATATCGCTGGGCTGTATTCGCTTTCCTCCGCCACTGAATAAAGGCTTCGGTTTTTTCTTGACCTGATTTGCTCGAATACCCTGCTTCAGGAGCTGAGCTTTGACGATTGCCGGGCTTAAGCCTTCTACCTCTCCTTCTATTTTAGAACCCCTTTTGTCAACCCCCTTGTAAACGTATGTTGAAGAAGTCGACGTTCGGGGTTTGGGCTTGTTTTTTGATGTGGCTGGTTTAGCTTGGGCGGTGGTGGCCATAAGCGTTAATCCTTGGTGACTCGGTTGGCTTCTTCAAGGCTGGTCAACCCTTGCGCCGCTTTGCGCAGGGCTGAAATCCGCAGGTTATTAAAGCCCGCTTCGCGGGCCGCTTTGGCAATTTGCAGGGAGTTGCCTCCCTCCATTATAAGACTGGCAATGGTCGGCGTGATGCGAACCACTTCATAGACCCCGACACGACCTTTATAACCATTGGTGCACTGTGCGCAGCCCACCGGGTGGTAAAGTTCCAGTTCGCTGCGGGGAATCCCGATCTCGTCGAAACCCTCTTCACTCAGCACGGCATCCGGGATATCCGTTGCGGGCTTCTTGCAGCTTTTGCACAATCGACGGGCCAGGCGCTGAGCGATAATCAGGCTCACACTGGTGGCCACGTTAAAGGCCGGCACGCCCATATTGAGCAGGCGGGTCAGCGTTTCCGGGGCGCTGTTGGTGTGCACTGTGGACAGCACCAGGTGGCCAGTCTGGGCCGCCTTGATGGCGATTTCCGCCGTCTCCAGGTCCCGGATTTCCCCCACCATCACCACGTCCGGGTCCTGACGCAGGAAGGAGCGCAGGGATTCGGCAAAAGTCAGCCCTACCCGGGTGTTGACCTGAACCTGGTTGATCCCCTCCAGGTTGATTTCCACCGGGTCTTCGGCGGTGGAGATGTTGCGTTCGCTGGTATTGAGAATATTCAGGCCAGTGTAGAGGGATACCGTTTTCCCGGACCCCGTGGGACCTGTGACCAGAATCATACCCTGAGGCTGGGCCAAGGCATCCATATAGAGTTGCTTCTGGTAATCCTCGTAACCGAGCGCATCAATGCCCATTTTGGCGGAGCTGGGATCGAGAATCCGCAGCACGACCTTCTCCCCAAACAGGGTAGGCAAGGTATTCACCCGGAAGTCGATCGCCCGGCTCTTGGAAATCTTCATCTTGATCCGACCGTCCTGGGGTACCCGGCGTTCGGAAATATCCATCTGGGACATTACCTTCAGGCGTGCCGCCAGGCGGGTCGCCAGGTTGATTGGAGGCTTGGCCACCTCCTGCAGGATGCCGTCTGTGCGAAAACGCACTCGATACGCTTTTTCATAGGGTTCAAAATGGATATCCGAGGCGCCACCCTTGATGGCGTCCAACAGAATCTTGTTGATAAAGCGGACAATCGGAGCCTCATCCTCTTCTTTGCCCCCGTCATCCTTCGGGGCCTCGGGTTCTCCGCCCTCGGTTTCCAGGCTATCCAGAGCGTCGTCGTCCAGTCCGCCCAAGGTGTCACTAATCGACTCTTCTTGAGCGTTGATGTAACGGTCAATAGCGGACGCCAGCTTGTCAGCCTCAACCAGAATCGGGTCTGTGTTCAGGCCGGTATTGAACTTAATTTCGTCCAGCGCATGAAGGTTGGTTGGGTCGGCCACTGCCAGAAACAGCCGATTGCCCCGCTTCATCAAGGGCAGGGTATGGTGCTTCTGGATCAGTTTCTGGTCCACAAGCTTCGCGGGTATTGATATAGCTGAGAGACTATCGAGGTCAAATACCGGGGTGCCGAATTCGTCGGCGGCGACCCGGGCGATAGTGGAAGCATCGAGAATCTGATGAGTGACCACATGCTGCACAAAGGGCACGCGATCGCGTGCCGCCTGGGCCTGAGCCTGGCTCGCCAGTTCGGAATCCAGCAGGCCATCGTGGACCAACCGGCGTGCCAGGCCGCTGAGAGCGGGTGCAGAGGTATTCATAAATGCCTGATTTCCAAGAGCTTTTATTCTGTTCGCTGACCATGTGCCACGGCGGATGAAAGCCGACCTGTGGCGTGAAAGTCAAAGCAGAGTCTTAACTGTATACGATAAGTCCATGGGATATCTACAATTCTAGCGCAGGAATCGTTCTTGGTGCTTTTAAGCCCAATTCCCCGTCCCTCTATAAACTGTGATGCGGTTCACAATATTGAAAATTGAGGGGTGGCTATGCCTGATTCTTTGGCTGGAAAAGACGTCGTCCGGTTGGTGAGGGTGACAAAAAATGTCATTGGCAGGCAGGGTGCGTCCAAGGTTGTCGCATAAATCATTATTATGAAGGGGGTCGGGTTGATTATGGAGTGACCATGGCTCAGGTGGTGGGTTTGGGCGGTTTTGGCACAGCTTATGCAGTCTCTCCTCTGTCTGTAACTATATCCACCAACGGAGTCTCAAACCATGAAACAGATGCAAAAAGGTTTTACTTTGATTGAACTGATGATCGTTGTAGCGATTATCGGTATTTTGGCTGCGGTAGCTCTGCCTGCTTACCAAGACTACACGATTCGAGCCAAAGTTTCTGAGGGGTTAACGTTGTCCTCCGCGTTGAAGACTGCTATTTCAGAAACTTTCCAAAGTCGTGGTCCGGGAACTATGCTTTGTAACGATGCGGCGACTTGTGCCGCTCTTGGCGCCTCTCCGATGACCGCTGCACAGTTGGCACAAAACCAGAATGTTACTTCCATCGAAAGTGATGCTACAGGGATCATTACAATTACCTATGATCCTTCTGTGGTTCCTGCTGGGGCCGAAACTATCTTGATCTCTCCACAAGATAGTGCTGGCGCAGCTCTAGATCTGCAGGCAGCCGGTGCTGGAACGCAAATTACTTGGGATTGCTCTGGTGGTACGGTAGAGGCGAAGTATCGTCCCGCCAACTGCCGTTAATTCAAGCGTTACACGGCTCGTTTCCAGCAAGACCTTCGTTTCGGCGGAGGTTTTGCTTTAAAATATGAAGCTGTTAACGTTAATTGACTTAAAATTATTAAAATCTTGCTATTCCTATTTTATTGAATGATGGCTGTCAGAGCCTTGTTGGTGTCCAACACCAATGCTGGGTGGTTGCTTAGCTGTTCCTTTGCCCCCTTATCTCTACGCTTTTTCATTATCGTTTATAGTCTCGCATACTGGGTACACGCTATGCTCCCGGAAACGGATGATCTTCGGGTGTGATGCAGGATTCTCTCGTGTGAAATCTTTCCCGATGCCAGTAGCTGTTTGCTTGGTGTGATAGGCTGCGGGTCAGATCAAACCTAGTCTGGCGTCGTGGAACCTCATCCCGTTAGCTGGCAGGCTGCCTTCTTAGACTGAAGTGGTCGCATGCCCGAATAACACAGGGCACTCCGATATTGACGGGAGCTTGGCGGAACATATTACCAATGCCCATCGCTTTCGCGAGCTTTATTTAGCGGCCAACCCAGACTCCTAGGACGATGTTCCTGAAATCGATTTTGATGAACGTGCTGTGATTGCCGTATTGGCTGGCCGACAGTCAAATGGTGGTTATTCGGTATATGTCAGTGAAGTCGACGCACGGGACGGCGGTCTTGATGTGGGCTATACGCTGGTGTCTCCGTCCTCGGATTGCGCGGTTACCACCCAAATGACGTATCCTTACTGCTTTGTGTCTCTGCCGAAAGTCCAGGATCAGGTTCATCTTTCCGGCCAAAGCGTATCGGCCTGCGGGCTGGAATTGGAATAGAACGCCAATACGGTACCGTTGCGATTATCGATCGATAAGAACGGAATTGTTGGCGTGCAATACTCTTGTCGATACCGGTTCAGCGGCGCTATATTGCAACCTACACGTCGAGATGCTCGGCACTAAGTTGTTTTCGACGCCAGATCCTTTGGGTTTTTGTGATCTGGCTCTCAAAGCGAAGGCGTGTCAGGTTGGCACAGGGATTTTCAGGGACACCGTAGCTGCTTCATCCAAGTTTCGCTCTTGCGTAATCTTCCTGCTTTAAATCCCCTGCCTTCAATCTTTAAGTGCCGGTAGCCAATACGAACATGGCGATCTTGTTGAGGGCGGTACATTTGAAAGTTCTGATTGTGGTTTTAGTCGGTATTGTGTTTTTTACGTTTGTTGCAAGTGGAGTTGCTATGACATCGCTAATCAGGGGAGAGAAAACCGAGATCGTTGTATTTTCGCCTATGGCAGGGCGCCTTTTGTTTGAAGGTCGGCCTGTTTCGGGGGCTGAACTGAAACTATGGGTTAAATGGAAGGATAAAAAAGGTGAAACCTATCATTATAAGACCGATGAAGACGGTATTTTTTTCATTCCCCAGTTAAACGATACGTATAGGGATAGCCCGCTTGCTCAGCTCGTAATCACCCAGGAGATAACCGTGGAATATCGCGGTGAGAGCTATTTAATATGGACGTTGAGTAAAAGCAAAGGGGAACTGAACGTCGAATTCGGGGGAGAGCCTAAAAATCTGGTCTGCGAGCTAACTGAAGATCTTCGTCCTATTCGTACCGATGATGCACTTTTGGGGGCCCGCTGTACTTGGGAGGTTTGATTTAAAAGGAGTTTTTATGAGTACATTGAGTCCAACGGTTGCGGCGGAACTAGCGACTGATATCTACCGGGTACAAACAGACAATCAGGTGCCTATCTTTCTGTCCCATCCCGCTTTTTCCAGAACGAAGTCTAAACCCTCAACCGCTTTTCGGCACCTAAAAGCCGAGCTGGGTGGCCGGCTGATCCTGAACCGAAAGAATGGTTTTGGAATATGCTCAATGGGCGGAGATTATCATGAGGGCGAAGTGTTTCTGGTGTTCAGAGGTACTACGTCGGCCAATGATCGAGCCGACTTTCTGACCGATGCGAGAATTGGCATCACCAACAACGAAGCTGGTTTACCTGTTCACTGTGGGTTCCATCATTGTTTTGCCAGTATGCTGCCTGCACTCAAAGCGTTTTTCGCCTCCTTGGGAGGCAATATCAAAGTGGTCCACTGTGTGGGCCATAGTCTGGGAGGCGCGGTGGCCTCTCTGGCAGCGGATTGGGTTGCCAGACACCTCAAGTATGCGACGCGGCTCTATACGTTCGGGGCGCCACGGGTTGGTACTGACTGGTTTGTGAAAAGTACCACCTCCGCTGTTCAGGGGGTGAATATGCATCGGATTTATCACAAGACGGATCCGGTGGCCATGGTGCCTTTATATCCGTTTATGCATGCCCCTTATAACTTACCAGGTCACTATATACACTCTCATGAGCCTCTGTTGTCAGGCGACGCTCATCGAATGGATCGCTATGTGAAGTCTGTGAAGGGGAAGTCCTGGGAGTCGATCAAGGGAAACCCCGAGCCACCTTATACGCTTGAGAGTGCTATTGAGTCCTGGTTGGAGTCTAAAACGCCGGTAAACAGTTCATCACCAACATTCTGGAGGTGGGTCGACTCGGCGCTGATCTATGTCATCAAGAAGGTCGCCATGGCGATGTTGGTGACGTTTCAGGGGGGCGTTTATCGGGTTTTTCACGGTGGCGGACAAGATGGCTTACCTGTTGGCGAAGGGCATCAAGATGGCGGAGCATGTCGGTTACTGGGTGGAACGCCTGATGCGAAAGATCATGCAGGCGTTGGGGATGCGCGCCCCAGAGAGCAGGGAATCGCTGACCGAGGGGTTGATTCGCCACGTACTGCGACGGTTGATGGCTCAGTCAAATAAAGATGCTCGAAACGCGATTCAGAAGTCAGATGGTTGATGCAAAGGGGGTAACGCTTCAGCGCGGCATTAGCCAATATCTTCTTTCCGCGTGAGGAAATCCACAATGATCTGGTGGCGACTCTCAACGAGCAATGTTTCAATGATGTGAAAGTCGATATTCAGGTAATCGTGCACAATGCGATTTCTAAGTCCAACGATCGCGTTCCAGCTTGTCAGATCGTTTTTGGAAATAACCTTTGCCTCCGATAAGGCCCGGAACGCATCATAGGCGGATACGGGAACTTGATGCCCCTTGGTTTTCAGGAGGTGTTTGGCCTTGCCTATCGCATTTTCCGTAAGCACCTGGATGGCATGCAGCACTCCATTCTGTTCCAGCTCTGTCAAAGTCTCTCCTGAACGGATACGCTGAACGGCCTGGTTTAGTAGGCGTCCTTGCCGCTCTGCGAGACGGGCGGTTTCCTGTAAATACAGATCAAGCTGCATAGACATCGTTCCAGTAGTGTTCTTCCAGATCGCGCCAGGTTCGGCTTAAAAAATGAAACCAGGGGAGCCGGGTTATCAGGGGGCGCCCCTCTTCGGCAACCGCCGCTCTCATGGCCAGTCCCGCCGTCGGTAGCTCCACCAGATCAATGGCTTCTGCAGGGACGGACAGCCAGTTGGCGAGATCCAGTCGTAATGTTTCCGTTTCGGTAAGTGTGTTCCAGGTATCGTTCAGGGCTTTGGGCCACTGGATGGCAAAATCCCAGTCGCTGTCGGGGTGGGCGTCTCCTCTGGCCCGGCTGCCTATAAGCGCACAAATCTCAAGCTCTGGGAAACGGTTGGCTAGGTGGGCGCTCAAGCGATCAAGGTCTTTGTTTGTCATAGCCGTTGCGGGTCTGGTTCATGAGGTTATGGTTTGATTCTACGGGGCGGAGTGGCGGGCGGCAAGTTGGGTGGGTGTTGTGGGGTTACGGCGGGTGCGCTTTGCTTACCCGCCCTACGCAGAGTTTGAGTGC
>NZ_DGMV01000087.1:71664-77601 GCF_002388575.1 Marinimicrobium sp. UBA4509 | reverse complement strand
TGAGTGCCACCCATCGAAGGGTTGGGGTTCAGATTGGGCGGATGATGCGGGCGGGGTTACCAGCGGCGAAGTGGTCGGCGGGGATGTCTTTGGTGACCACGGCGCCGGCGCCGATGACGCAGCGGTTGCCGATGGTGACGCCGGGGCAGATGATGGCGCCGCCGCCGATCCAGACGTCTTCACCGATGGTGATCGGTCTGCCGGCTTCCAGCCCGGAGGCGCGCTCTTGGGCATTCATTGGGTGGGTGGCGGTGTACACCTGGGCGGCGGGGCCGAACAGGGTGCGGGCGCCGATGTGCACCTCCGCCACGTCGAGTACCACGCAGTTGAAGTTGAAAAACACCTTTTCGCCCAGGTGGATGTTGTCGCCGTAGTCGCAATAGAAGGGCGGTTGCATCCAGACGGTGTCGCCGCCGTCGGGAATCAGTTCGCGCAGTAGCTGGCGACGCTTTTTCACTTCGTTATCCCGGCTGGCATTGAGGCTTTCGAACAGCAGGCGCGCCCGGCGACGGGCGGCGCAGAGTTCGGCATCCATGGGGTCGTACAGCGCCCCCGACAACATTTTCTCCCGCTCGGTTTGGTGATCGCTCACAGCATCAGGCGCCTCGGGCAATGAAGAAGGGGTTCAGTACCGACTCTTCCTGGTTGTAGCGCAGCGGCTCGCCGCTCTCGGCGACGTTCAACTGCCCGCCGGCGCCCAGCAGTACCGCGTGGGCGGCGCCGGTGTCCCACTCGCTGGTGGGACCCAGGCGAGGGTAGAGGTCGGCTTCGCCCTCGGCAATCAGGCAGATTTTCAGGGAGCTGCCCATGCTTTTGATTTCCGGGGCGTCGAAGTCGTCCAGGAAGGCCTTGAACGCGTCGCTCTGGTGTGAGCGGCTACCCACGATGCGCCAGCCGGTGTTGTTCGCGGGTGCCTTGCTGACGGTGATCGGGGTGTCCTGTCCATTAACGGATTTCCAGGCGCCTTGCGTCGCGGTGCCCCCGTGGTAGGTGCAGCCCAGCGCCGGCGCGTCCACCACGCCCCAGGTGGGTTCGCCGTGCTCGATCAGGGCGATGTTGACGGTGAATTCGTCGTTTTTCTTCACGAACTCCTTGGTGCCGTCCAGGGGGTCCACCAACCAGTAGCGGTCCCAGGTTTTGCGTTCGTCCCAGGGGGCGTTTTCACTCTCCTCGGACAGGATGGGCAGGTCCGGTGTCAGGCGCTGTAGGGCGTCGACGATGACACGGTGGGCGGCTAGATCGGCTTCGGTGAGGGGGCTGTCGTCGTTCTTCTGATAGACCTCGAAGTCCTTCTGGTAGACGGTCATGATGGCGTCGCCGGCGGCTTGGGCGGCCTGAATGATGTCGGAATAGGGGATGGTTGGCATCTTTGGGTAAAGCTCCTTGAGAGGGTGGGTGCCGAACGTGTTTTGGGGGAGTATACCGAAAAGTAGGGTGGGGGCCGAATAGGGGTGGTTTTTGGGGGTGGGGTCACGTTGGTTTACGGCGGATGCGGGCATCGCCCTTTTCCGCCCTACGCGATCCGCCGTGGTTTGCGTAGGGCGGATAAGCGAAGCGCATCCGCCGTAACCCCAGCCCGACATTGTGGGTGATGTTTGCTAGAATGGCGGATTGATTTGGCCGGGCATTGTGACCTCTTTTTATGAATGAATATCAGCGACAGGCTTATCTGGACGCCCTGGGCATGGAACAGTACGTTCCGCGCTGGCTGATGCCGCATGCGCCGATGCCCACGGCCTGCGAGCTGCCTGTGGTCGAGCCGCAGCCAGCCGCGCCTGCGGTGGCTCGGGAACCTGCGAACGAGCGGGCGTCCGCTGAGGCACCGCGGCCGGTGGCGGATTTCCTGAACGATATGCGCGAACCGGCCAAGCCGACGCGTCGGGAAGCGCCTCCGGAACCGGAGAAAGTCGCCGCTGCGGAGCCGCCCGCCGAGCGAATCGAGCCCTTTACCCTCAGCATCTGGCGTTCGCCCTTGCCAATACTGGTGGTCGATGCCCGCCAGCCCCGCGCGGCCATGCCCACGGACCGTCTGCTGCGCAACCTGCTGCAGGCGCTGGCGCCCCACGATACGCAGCGGGTCAGCGAAGAGGTACTGCCCTGGCCGCTGGTCAACCACAAGGCGGTGCGTCTGACCAGCGAGGACGCGCGGGCCGAGCTGGGCACCTGGCTGGAAACCGAGTTGGCCAACCGGCCGGTGCGCCACCTGTTGCTGATGGGGGAGTCGGCCGCGCGCTTCCTGTTGCCGGAAGATAGGCAGTACGATGAAGCCCTCTGGCAGTCGCTGTCCCTGCCGCCGTTCGACATGCCCACGCTGGTCGCACCCAGTCTGTTGGAGATACTGCGCAACCCGGATCTGAAACGGCCGCTCTGGACGGCATTGCAGCCCTGGTTGCCAATGGACGTGACCGCGAGCTGACCGCTTTGACCACCATGACGTCGACTCCCCACCCTTCGCTCTCCATCGTGACTACTGCCACCGGTCTTGAGCTGACTTTCCGACCCTTGGCGTCCGCCGATATCGAGGCGGTCATGGCACTTGAGAAGCAGGTTCAGAGCCATCCCTGGCGACGGTCCAGTTATGACGACTGCCTGACCGGTCGTCATCACTGCTGGCTCGCCGAGCATCAGGGGCAGTTGGTGGGGTTTGTGGTGGTGGCCTGGGCCGCGGGCGATGCCGAGCTGCTCAATATTGCGGTCGCACCGAATCGACAGCGCCAGGGCGTGGGGCAGGCGCTACTGGAGCTGATGCTGGCGCAGGTCAAGCCGTTCGCCAGCATGGTGTTTCTTGAAGTGCGGGTGTCCAATCACTCGGCAATCGCGTTCTATGAGCGGGAGCAGTTTTTCGAGCTGGGGCAACGGCCGAATTATTACCCTACCGCCCGGGGGCGGGAGGATGCGTTGATTCTGGCGCGGCAGCTGTAGGGTGGCATAAGGCCGAAGGCCGTCATCCACCGTTCCCCGATGCCTGGGCGTCTCAGGTATACTGTCCCGCTTTAAATCCGCCTGCCGCCGTGGGGTTTATGTCACGACCGCTTACTGCAACGCTCACCGAAGGTTCCGTGGCCGGCCAGCTGCGGACCCTGGCCATTCCCATGGTCTGGGGGTTGCTGGCCACCATGTCGTTCAATGTGGTGGATACCTTCTACGTGGCGCAGTTGGGCAACCAGCCCCTGGCGGCGATGAGCTTTACTTTCCCGATTGTGATGATCATTACCAGCCTGGGCATCGGTCTGGGGGCGGGGTCTTCGTCGGCCATCTCCCGTGCCATCGGTGAAGGGGACGCCAGCTATGCCCGGCGCCTGGCCACCGACGCGATCAGTCTGACCTTTCTGGTATCGGCCAGCATGTGCCTGCTCGGCTGGCTGTTGATGGACCCGCTGTTCAGCCTTCTGGGCGCCACGCCCGATCTCTTGCCCCTGATTCGCGACTACATGTCCATCTGGTTTATCAGCGCGCCGTTTCTGATGGTGCCCATGGTCTGCCTGTCGGCCCTGCGTGCCCTGGGCATGAGCCACATCCAGGGTTACCTGATGAGCGCGGCGGCGCTGTTCAATGCCGCGCTGGACCCGCTGCTGATTTTCGGACTGTGGGGCTTTCCCGCATTGGAGCTCCAGGGTGCCGCCTTGGCGACGCTCGTCACTCGCATACTGACCTTTCTGGTGGCCTTTTACATTCTCGCCGTGCGGGTTCGGCTGCTGACCTACCCCTGGGTGGCCTGGCAGGCGCTGATGCGCTCCTGGAAAACCATTGTGCATGTCGGTGTTCCCGCCATGGCCACCAATGTGATTGTCCCGTTGGCGAGTGCGGTGGTGACGGTCATGGTCGCCCGCTACGGGACCGATGCGGTGGCCGGGCTGGGAGTGGCCATGCGCATCGAGCCGTTGATGTTGATCGTGTTTTACGCGCTGTCCGGTGTTATCGGTCCGTTCTTCGGGCAGAATTTCGGGGCCGGTCAACACCACCGTCTGAATGAGGCGGTAAAGGTACTCTCGTTATTCTGCCTCGGGTTTGGGCTCTTGATCGCGGTCTTTCTGTGGCTGTTTGGCGGGTTGTTGGCAAGCCTGTTCAGCGAGCATGCTGAGGTCTTGCGGGTGGCTGCTTTCTACCTGGCCGTGGTGCCCTTCAGTTACGGGGCCTACGGTATCGTGATGTCGGTGAATGCCGCTTTTAACGGCTTGGGTCGCCCTCTGCCGGCGATGGCATTGTCCGCGGGACGGGTGGTCTACGTGTTCCTGCCCCTGGCCTTTCTCGGCCAGTGGATCTGGGGACTGGAAGGCATCTTTATGGCCACGGCGCTGGCGAACTGCCTGGTCGGGCTCTGGGCCTGGGAGTGGCTGCGTCGTTACGTCCAGCAGGTTCGGGCTGAAGGTGGGCGTCGTGCGCTGGTCTCGGTGGAGGCGGGCCATGACCCCCACTGAACGCAGCCCGGAGCAGTATCTTCAGTGGGCGCGCTGGCTTCTGATTGCCGTATTGCTGGTGCCCATCGGTCAAGATGTTCTGTCCGGGACGGCGCTGACGGTGGATGGCTGGCTGGGTCTGTGGTGCTTTGCACTGGCGGTCCAGCTCGTCGCTTACTCGCCGTGGCCCCGCGCCGAACATCGGCGGCTCAGCCTCCATCTTCTATGCGATATTGTGCTCTGGAACGGGGTGGTCTGGTTGACCGGGGGCGCCACCAACCCCTTTGCCGCGCTGTTGTTGATTCCCCTGGTGCTGGCGTTTTTATTGCTGCCCTGGCGGTGGGCGGCTCTGCTGTTGATCGCGAGTATTGCGGGGCAGTTGGTGCAACTGGTGGCGGTGTCCGATACGCACCTCGGTCACGACGGCATGGGCGGACACTTTCAGGCCATGGTGGCCGGTTTTGTGATTGCGGCCCTGCTGCTGGCTTTGACCTTACTCTATTTGCGCCGGCAACTGCACCTGCGGGATCTGGATCTGCAGCGGCTGCGGGAAACCCAGTTACGCGATGAACAACTCCTGGCGGTGGGAACCGCCGCCGCCCAGTTGACCCACGAAATGGCGACACCGGTTCAGTCGATCGGTTTGCTGTTGGATGAAATGGAACTCACTCTGGCGCCCGCGGACCGTCAGGAGACGGATGCCGAACGCCAGTTGATCCGCCGGCAGTTGGAGCGTATTCAGGGATTATTGGCTGACTGGCGGCTGATTGCCGAGGATGTCCGCGCGCGGCGTCTGCAAGCGTTGCCACTGGATCAACTGCTGCAGTCGGTACGCCAATTGCTGAGTATCACCCGCCCCGGCGAGCCTGTGGCGTGGGGAGAGATGAAAGGGGTGGCAGGCTCTGGTGTGCGCGCCGATCGCACGCTGATGCCGGCCATCCTGAGCCTGCTCAACAATGCCCTGGATGCGGGCGGTTCGGTGCGGGTGAGTGGTTACTGCTCTGAGGGACTGTGGCGGCTCGACATTGATAACACCGGCCGGCCTCTGACACCGGAGCAGCGGGCGCGTCTGGGGGCCGAATGTCTGCCCAGCGATGACGGGTTTGGCGTGGGCGCGCTGGTCAGCTACGCCACGCTGGAGCGGTTTGGCGGGCGGGTGTACTGGTCCGGTGACGATCGCAGCACTCGAGCCCGGCTGGAATTGCCCATTCAGGAGTGTTCTGACGGTGACTAGGCTGCTACTGATTGACGATGATGCGCTGTTTCGCGACCTGATGACTCGCCGCCTGGGGCGCGAGGGCTTTGAGGTGAGCGCCTGCGCCGATGCGGAGGACGCGCTCGCCTGTGATCCCGAGCCCCTGGATGCGATTCTGCTCGATCTGATGTTGGGCGAGCGGTCCGGGCTGGACCTGATTGCGGAACTCAAACAGCGCTTTCAGCCCCGTGAATTGGTGGTGCTCACCGGTTACGCCAGCATCGCCACCACTGTGGAAGCGATGAAGCGCGGTGCCACCAACTACCTGGCCAAGCCGGTGGACCG
>NZ_DGMV01000087.1:67411-71572 GCF_002388575.1 Marinimicrobium sp. UBA4509 | reverse complement strand
GGCCAAGCCGGTGGACCTGGCCCAGCTCCTCAAGGTGCTGAGAGGCACCGACGTGGCACAAACCGAGCCGCTTTCAGGCCGTCACGTCACCCCCGCCGAGCTGGAATGGGAGCATCTGCAACGGGTACTGCTGGAGCACGATGGCAACATTTCCTCCACCGCCCGGGCCCTGGGCATGCACCGGCGCACTCTGCAGCGCAAGTTGAAAAAGCACTCTCCGTTCTGAGTAGGCACCGTAGTCAGGTCCGAAATGAGCGCTTATTATGTACTCGGGCGTTTTTGAAGTTCCGGAGGTTTAAAAATAATATTTTTAAGGCATTCAAAGTACCGCTCAAAGGAAAAATATAAACAATCTCATTGCTTTTGTTTAAAAATTACGGTATTTTGGTACCATGAATACCGTTAGAGGTTCAAAATTAAACACGCTGTTGAGTACGCAGCCGAAAGGCACCGTGCTGTTATCTGCCTGGTTGACCGAACAGGGCTATAGCCCGGAGCTGCAAAAGCAGTACCGCAAAAGCCAGTGGTTTAACTCCATAGGCACCGGGGCATTGGCGCGCTGTGGAGATCAAGTGGATTACCTGGGCGGAGTTTACGCCCTGCAATCTCAGCTTAAACTGTCTGTTCACCCGGCAGGGAAGACGGCGCTCGCCATGCAGGGGAAATCGCAGTACCTCGAACTTCTGACTAAAAAAGCACTTCTCTTTGGCGGGCCAAACGAAAGTCTGCCTCTTTGGTTTAGAAAGCATGATTGGGGGGTGAGCGTTGACTGCAAATGGAGTGCATTTATGCCGCCGGAGCTAGGGCTGGTGGACCATGAGCACAAGAGTTTCACGGTCAAAATATCATCTCCGGCCCGAGCTGTGATGGAATGCCTATATATGGCACCTAAATCACAACCGCTTGTTGAAGTCTATGAGCTGATGGAAGGGCTTAATAATTTGCGCCCGGCGAGCGTTCAAAAATTGCTGGAAGGTTGCAATTCGATCAAGGTGAAACGCCTGTTCCTCTATATGGCTGAAAAGGCTGGTCATGACTGGTTGAGCTATCTCGACTTGAACAAAATGGACTTGGGGTCGGGTAAACGCGCAATTGTGCCTGATGGTGTTTATATTCCAAAGTACCAAATTACTGTGCCAAGGGAGTTGGCAGCATATATATGAATCAAACTTATAGAAAACAGGTTGGATTATTACTGAGCGTGCTTCCAGAGGTGGCTAAAGAGACGTGCTTTGCCATGCATGGAGGTACAGCGATAAACCTGTTTGTGCGTGATATGCCGAGGCTGTCGGTTGATATTGACTTGACCTATGTGGAAATCAGCCCTCGCGAGCATGCGCTTGCCTCGATCAATAAAGCGCTTATGCGTATCAAGGGTAGAATAGAGAGGCTTCTCCCCAGGGTGAGGGTTCATCACAGCTCTGATGCGTGCAAGCTACAACTTGATGAAGGCGGGATGCTCATCAAAATAGAGGTCAACATGGTTGGCCGGGGGCTGCTGGGTGCACCGGAAGAACGACCATTATGCAATGCGGCACAAGAGACATTTGATGCTTTTTGTGTAATGAGCCTGGTGCCGCGACCTCAGCTTTACGGTGGGAAGTTATGCGCTGCACTCGACCGCCAGCATCCCAGGGATCTTTTTGATATCAAGTTGTTGTTGGAAAATGAAGGGCTTAACGACGAAATTAGACCAGGCCTGGTGTATGGGTTGGTCTGTTCTAACCGTCCCACTCATGAAATGCTTGATCCTAACCTGCTGGATCAGCGTGCAACGTTTGAAAACCAGTTCGAGGGAATGAGCGCGCTAGCATTCACCTATGAAAATTATGAGCAGGTCAGACAAGGCCTAATTAAG
This sequence comes from Marinimicrobium sp. UBA4509, assembly GCF_002388575.1. Lineage (NCBI taxonomy): Bacteria > Pseudomonadati > Pseudomonadota > Gammaproteobacteria > Cellvibrionales > Cellvibrionaceae > Marinimicrobium > Marinimicrobium sp. UBA4509. Next base: position 69,714 of record NZ_DGMV01000087.1, on the reverse strand, counting down.
AGGGTCAGGGAGGCGCTCGGTGAGAAAGACAGGATTTTCTTAAGTAGTTTTAATCGGTTGGAACCTGAGTGGTCAATTTATAACTTTCAAGATTTTCCATCAGTGAAATGGAAGCTTTTCAATCTGGAGCGATTTAAGCAAACCAGGCCAGGCGCGTATGCAAAACAACTGCGTCTTTTGGAAAAGATATTGGATCGTTGATTTCGAGCGACCCTGATCTCAGATAGAATGGCGGGCTCTCTCATCCCTTGAAAAGGGATGCTGGGTACAAATTTAGGTACAAATTAGGATTTAAAGTGGTATGGCTGATAGCAATTTTTTGAATGAAATCAACAAGCGAAGGACTTTTGCTATCATTTCCCACCCGGACGCCGGTAAAACCACCATCACTGAAAAGCTGTTGCTGTTCGGAAGTGCGATTCAGCAGGCCGGCTCCGTGAAAGGTAAGCGAGGGCCCCATGCCAAGTCGGACTGGATGACCATGGAGCAGGAGCGCGGCATTTCCGTGACCTCCTCGGTGATGCAGTTCCCCTACAAGGAGCGCATCGTCAACCTGCTCGATACCCCGGGGCACGAAGACTTCTCGGAAGACACCTACCGCACCCTCACCGCCGTGGACTCGGTGCTGATGGTGCTGGACGGGGCCAAGGGTGTGGAAGACCGGACCATCAAACTGATGGATGTCTGCCGGTTGCGCGATACCCCGATTCTGTCTTTCGTGAACAAGCTGGACCGGGAAGCCCGGGACCCGGTTGACCTGCTGGATGAAATCGAGTCGGTTCTGAACATCACCGCCGCTCCGGTCAACTGGCCGCTGGGTATGGGGGTTGATTTCAAGGGCGTTTATAACCTGTACACGGACACTATTCACGTGTACGAGAAAGGTCAGGGACACACCATTCCCGCTGACACTCAGATTCAGGGGCTGGACAGCGCCGAAGCCAGTGAGCTGCTGGGTGATGATGCCGAGGATATTCGCGAGCAGATCGAGTTTGTGCGCGGCGCGACCTCGCCCTTTGATGTCGAGGAGTACCTGGCCGGGCGTATGACGCCGGTGTTTTTCGGTACCGCCCTGGGCAACTTTGGTGTTCGCGAAATGCTGGATCACTTTGTGGACTGGGCGCCCAAGCCCATGCCACGCATGACCCATTATCGGGAAGTACAGCCCAACGAAGAAAAACTGTCGGGCTTTGTGTTCAAGATTCAGGCGAACATGGACCCGAAACACCGGGACCGTATTGCGTTTATGCGCATCTGCTCGGGCACCTACCGCCAGGGCATGAAGATGCGTCATGTGCGCCTGGGTAAGGATGTGAAGATTGCCGATGCGGTGACCTTCATGGCTGGCGACCGCAGTGCGGTGGATGAGGCCATTGCCGGTGATATCATCGGGCTTCACAACCACGGTACGATTCAGATTGGCGATACCTTCACGGAGGGTGAACCGCTGAAGTTTACCGGCATCCCGCACTTTGCCCCGGAACTGTTCCGCCGCATCCGCCTGAAAGATCCGCTCAAAACCAAGCAGTTGCAGAAAGGTCTGCAGCAGTTGGCGGAAGAGGGGTCTACCCAGGTGTTTTTCCCGCTGAATAACAACGATATCGTGGTCGGTGCGGTTGGGGTGTTGCAGTTCGAGGTGGTGGCTTACCGGTTGAAAGACGAGTACAAGGTCGAGGCCATCTACGAGCCGGTCAATGTGGCCACCGCGCGTTGGGCGGAGTGTGAGGATCCGAAAAAGCTTGAGGAGTTCAAGCGCAAGTGTGCGGACAACCTCGCCCTGGATGGGGGGGGTTACCTCACCTATCTGGCGCCAACCCGGGTCAACCTGTCCCTGACCGAGGAGCGCTACCCCGAGGTAAACCTGCGGGCGACACGGGAGCACTGATCAACGGGTCATGTTCTGAATACGAAAACGGCGCCTGTAGGCGCCGTTTTCGTATCGGTGCGAAGGTCTCGCTCTGTTACTCCGGGACCACGAAGGTAAAGGGTACCGAGAACTCGTACACGTCTCCGCGAATGACCTCGGGCACGTCCGGGAAGGGTGCTGCTTCCCGGATGGCCCGCTCGGCCTCCCGGTTGAGCAGGGAGTGTTCCGACTCTTCCAGCATATTCATGCTCTGGATGGCGCCCGCCCGATCGATCACCACTGCCACGCGAATCTCCCCTTCCTGTCCGCGCTGAAGGGCGCGTCGAGGGTAGCTTGTGTTTTGCAGGATGCTGCGCATCAGGTTGGAGAAATACAGCTGTTGCGCCCGCAGAGACTCGGCGGTCAGTAGCGGCTCGTCATCCTCTTCCTCTTCTTC
>NZ_DGMV01000087.1:62804-67328 GCF_002388575.1 Marinimicrobium sp. UBA4509 | reverse complement strand
TCTTCTTCGGCGACTACCGCCGGTTCGGGTTCAGGTTCGGGCGCCGGTTCAGGCTGTGGCTCGGGTTCTGGCTCTGGTTCGGGCTCCGGTTCTGGCTCCAGGGACGCCTTCGGCATGTCCAGAGCAGTCACCAGCGGGGCGGTTGCAGCGACCGGTGGCGCGCTGGACTCCGGTTCGGGCGACGGTTCGGGTTCGGGTTCCGGTTCCGGCTGGTTCCACTGGGCCACGGTTTCTATCCGTGCGGCTGAAGGCTCGATGGCTTCAAAGCGCGAACGCAGGTCACCGGGGATCTCGCTCGGAGAGAGCAGGTTGTCCCGGAAGGTCGATGACAGGGGGACATTGCCCACCCAGGCGCGGGCCAGCAGGTTGAAGAAGGGCTCATCCTCAATCACGCCGAGCTCGACGCCATTCAAACCCACCGCAACACCGGTGCCGGGGTTGAGCTCAATGGTGACCACATCGTTCTGGCGCAAACGCCCCCGGAACAGATTGGAGAAGGCCACCATGTTGTCGGCCTGCGCTGTGAGGGCGCTGCCGCTGTTGTTGATGGAGACCCCTTCAATCCACATCCGGCTGAAACGCCGGGACGGGATGCCATTGTCGGCCGTAATACGCAGCTCCATGCGCTTGGCGCCGGGGCTGTTGAGCGCCGTGTCAGCGCTATCAGTTCTGGACTCAAGATAGAGCGCACCAATGAACATTTCATTGCCCAGTTCCTGATGAGACGCCAGGCCGTTCAGGCTTGACGCCGCCATTGCCGAGGGGGCGAGGTACAAGGCAAACGAGAGCAAGACAGACATTACTGAGGCTTTGAACATAAGCGAATCCCAATTCACATCATTATTATGTGCGTCCCGTAATTCCGCACTTCGTCGGGCATCAGCCAGCTATCATACAATAAAATGTTGATTCGATGGGCAGTGTGGGTCGGACGAATTTGGGCGAAAATGGGGCAGGTCTATTCCTTTGGGTCATAACCGTGCAGATTTCTCAACACGGAGCAGCGCCGGTTGTCAGACGTCAATGGACAAGGCTATGATGCGGAGCAACCCCTGTGGGCGGTGGAGCCGGCCGGGGGAATAATAAACAATATACTGACCGCTCCGGGGCAGAGAACTTGGCAACTATGGAAATAAAACCCCTCAACAAATTTCCCCGAGATACCGTTGAACGTTGGTTGCTCACTATTCCTTTTTACAAAACCGTCAAACAGCAGGACAACTGGCAGTTCGAAATTCTGCTGGATCGGGCCCATATCGCTTACTACGAACCCGGTGAACAGGTACTGCAGCGCGGTGAGCGGGACCAGTGGCTGTATTTTCTGCTGAGAGGGCAGCTGGACGTATACCCCAATGAGCAGGTGGAAGGCCCCTCCATCAATCAGATTACCCCGGGCGAAGTGTTCGGCGACCTGGCCATGCTGATTGGCCATGAACGCACGGCGACCCTCATTGCCTCACCGGGGTGCCGGCAAGTGGTTGTACTGGCCTCGGACTTCAGTGAGTTTGCCAACCTGGAGTCCAACCGGCCGATCACCCTGGCCACCAAACTCGCCTACTACCGGAATACCGTGCACAGCCTGCGCTGGAAGCTCGAGGTGTACCGCGCCCAGAATCCGCAGCACAGCTTTGCTAATCGCCATCGACAGATCCGGTTGTACACTGGCCCCAAAGACACCCGCGAGGAGCTCTCGGCCCTGCACGCCCAGGCGCAATCGCTGGCGCGCCTGTTGCTGGAGTGGAATGGTGAATTTGGGGCAGCGCGTCGTTAGTTGGCCGGTAAATTTGCTATCATGAGGTTTATTCCGCGCCCGGCGGCCAATGGCCGGGTCCGATTGTATTCTGTTCAGGGCCACTATGACCTTTGACGATTTGAAACTTCGGCCGGGCTACCCGCTTCAAGTCCAGGTCGAAACCAGTACCGGGATGTCCGAGCGTTATCCGTGCCGCTTTGTGGGGGCCATGCCAGGGCGGGCGCTATTGCTGTCCGTGCCCCGTGTCAATGGTCGTTTTCTGCGCTTGCGTCCAGGGCAGAAGGTCGTGGCCCGGATGATGGTGGCGAACGGGGTCGGGGTTTTTACCTGCTCGGTGGAGAGCCAGGCCACGGATCCCTACCCACTGCTACACCTTGATTACCCCGAGGAAGTCGGCTTTAAAGGCATTCGACAATCCACCCGTGTGGAAATTGCATTGCCGGTCGTCGTGCTCAATCAGAGTAGCCTCGAGGCCTCTGAAGTAGACGCTCGTGTGGTTGATATCAGCCTGTCGGGTGCGCGCCTGGAGTTGGATCGTATTCTGGGCGATATCGGAGATAAAGTATCCATTACCGCCCAGGTTGAAGTGGCCGGGCTCTATCGCGACCTGCGCCTCGAAGCGGTCATCCGCTCCCGGGTTGAGCGCAGTACCCAGGAACTCAAGCAGAACACCCCGGTAGTGTACGGGCTGGAATTCGTTGAGGCAGATGAAGATCGCCGCTTGCTGTTGGCCGCCTATGTGTATGCGAAAATTGCCCAGGATCAATTACCCACACCTTAGCGCCGGTCTGGCGTTGTGCCTGTGTCTGAGCGCGGCCGCTCCGGTCCAGTCGGTTGAACTGGAGCAGCTGTGGCTGCCCAAATCCTATCTACGACATCTTCCCCGTCTGTATGACGCTGCGCGCCTGGTGGAGGAATCCCCGGGCTGTGAAGAGCTGCTGGAGGGCACCAGTCATCTCGGACGGAGCACACTCGAGCATCCCGTCTTCACCCTCAAGTGCCGCAATCCATCGGGCCAGACTTTCAGCCTGATGGTCGACGGCCCCAGCCTGATGAAAGTGGATGACACCCGTCCCGGTGGCCTGGTGTCCTTCGAGCAACTGCGGGAAGAGTATGAGCTGGCTCAGCAGCGTGAGCGGGAGCGACAAGAGAAGGCCCGAGAGCTCGCCGCACTGGAAGCGCAAAAGCAACAGACCGAGCAGGAGCGCCAACAGTGGTTGCAGTGGTGGGAGGATGAGTTTGCCCGGCGAGAGACGTTCTGGAAGGAGTGTGTCGCGGCACTGGAGCAGCGAGTGGGCGGAATGCAGGCACTGGAATGGCTGACTACCGAGCGCCCTGAGCCCGAGTTGGGGCAGGAGCCAAACCTGGAAAGCCATCCGCCGCTCACCTATGTGATCGACTTCAATGCAGAGAGTTATTATGGCGAGGCGCTGTTTTATCGGGCGGCTTGTCGCCAGGACGACCAAGGGGAACTGGAGCTGGATATCAGGGCGCGAAGGGACTAGATAAAAATGGTCAGACACAAAAAAGGGTCCCTGAGGACCCTTTTTTGTGGAACCGCCACTAGCGCTTAGGCGCTGGGGGTTGCCTTGGCGGGACGGCCGCGACGGGCGCCAGCCTTTTTCGCCGCTGCTTTTTTAGCGGTGGTTTTTTTGGCCGCGGTTTTGCGGGTGCCGGTTTTCTTGGTGGCGGCCTTCTTGGCAGTGCTCTTACGCGCAGCGGTTTTCTTGGTCGCTGGCTTTTTGGTCGCCGCTTTTTTCTTGGCGGTGGTCTTTTTGGTGGCTGCCTTCGCTTTGGCGGCGGCCTTTTTGGCTTTTGCCTTGGCCTTGGCGGCGGCTTTCTTGGCCGCTACTTTCTGCCGTGCTGCCAGTTTCTTGGCGGCGGCGCGGGCGCGGGCGGCTTCTTTTTTGGCTTTCGCCTTGGCTTTGGCGGCCGCTTTCTTGGCAGCGGCTTTGGCGCGAGCGGCTTCTTTACGAGCGGCGGCCTGCTGAACCTTGGCCATGGCGGCTTCGGCCTTCGCTACGGCTTTGTCGTGCTCATTGGCCAGTTTGTTGGCGGCCTTGATTTCGGCCAGGGTCTGCTTGGCGGCTGCCAGATCAGCCTTGACCGTATCGTGAGCGGCCTTCGCCGTGTTCACTGCGGCCTTGGCGGCTTCTGCCTGCTTGGCCGCGGCGGGGGTTTTCTTCTTGCGCGCAGTGGCCAGCTTGGCACGGGCTGACTTGACTTTGGTTGCCGCTTTGGTGGCTTCCTTGGTCAGTGCTGTTACGGTTTTCTGGGCATCGGTTTCCTGTTGAGTGCGGGCTTTGCTCAGTTGCGCTTTGACCTGAGCGAGCTCTTTTTCCAGTTGCGCAACAGCGTCAACGGACGTTTTTTTGCGTGCAGCCATGGTTTGCTTCCCTTATTGTTTTGGAAGAAAAAATGAAGGATGAATAAAAAGCAAAATACAAACAGGTGATAAGTTAAAACTTTGTGGTGAAAATTCAAGTTTTTTATTGCGAAATCAGGAAAATAAACCGCTTTTTCGTAAAAAAAACCCGTTTTCGGGTTTTTTGAACAGTCGATTGAAGTGTTTACCGGTTGGTTTTGAGTTTGGCGGAAAGCTTGCCGCTGATTCGTCAGTGAACTGCGGGCGTTATCCTTGAGTGCGTTTTCTGTATATAATCACAGGTATGATTCAAGGTCGGGACACGCTTTGTGCGTAAAATTATTCACTGTGATGCGGACTGCTTTTTTGCCGCAATCGAGATGCGGGACGATCCGAGTCTCCGTCA
>NZ_DGMV01000087.1:58435-62683 GCF_002388575.1 Marinimicrobium sp. UBA4509 | reverse complement strand
GAGTCTCCGTCATCGTCCGATTGCGGTGGGGGGCAGCTCGGATCGGCGCGGCGTGATCTCCACCTGTAATTATGAGGCGCGCCGGTACGGTGTTCGCTCCGCAATGGCCTCGGCTTACGCCAAGCGTTTGTGTCCGGACTTGCTGATTGTGCCGCATCGGATGGATGCCTATCGGGAAGCGTCCCTGCAAATGCGTCATGTGTTCTACGATTTTTCCGAACGAGTGGAACCTTTGTCGCTGGATGAGGCCTATCTGGATGTGACCGACAGTGAACACTGTCAGGGTAGCGCCACCCGGATTGCCGAGGCGATTCGCGAGCGGGTTCATGACGCGCTGGGTATCACCATCTCGGCCGGCGTTGCACCCAATAAATTTCTGGCCAAAGTGGCCAGTGATTGGCGCAAACCCGACGGTTTGTACGTGGTGCCTCCGACGCAGGTAGACGAGTTCGTTCGGGCGTTGCCCGTTGAGCGCGTGCCGGGTGTCGGCCGGGCCACGGCCCAGAAGCTGTCGCAGATGGGTGTGGCCACCTGTGGTGACCTGCAGGCTTTTGATGTGTTTGAGCTCAGTGAGCGCTTCGGGGCCTTCGGCGTGCGTCTGCACCACCTGTGCCACGGGCGTGACGAGCGGGCGGTGACGGTCAGCCGGCGTCGCAAGTCCCTCAGTGTGGAGCACACCTTTGCCCAGGACCTGCCCGACCTCGAGCATTGCCTCGGGCAGTTGCCAGGGCTGCTGCAGTCTCTGGCCCTTCGGTTGCGCCGGGTTGATGGCGATTATCGGGTGGTCAAGCGGTTCGTGAAGCTGAAGTTTGAGGATTTCACCTCCACAACCCTTGAGCGGGCCGGTACCGATGTCAATCAGGCGGCTTACCGGGCGTTGTGTGAGGAAGCGTTTGTGCGCGGTGATCGACCGGTCAGGCTGCTCGGCGTTGGGGTGCGGTTTGTGGATTTACGGGAAGATCAGGCTTTTTACCAGCTTGATTTATTCTCTTAGCCGCATTTTTAGGGCATTTTTACACCCATCAAGGTGTAAAAAGGACTATTAGCGGGCGCTGGGATGGCCACAATGGCAAGAAAGCGATGGTCATGCAGCGGTAAAAGCTGTTAGTATTCGGGTCTGTTTCTGGGGGGCTCAAGGGCGCCCAGTGATTTCAGACACCCAGTGATTTCAGATAAGAACGGGAGTAAGTGCGGTGAGAAGAAAGAAGAGCCGTAGCGGTGATGATAGTAACGATATCGATTTGACCCCCATGTTGGACGTGGTGTTCATTATGTTGATCTTCTTTATTGTGACGGCGTCGTTCGTCAAAGAGATCGGCCTCGACACCAATGTTCCCGAAGAGAATGACCAGCCGCCGCCGGAAGATGCGGATCCCAACATCGTGGTCGATATCCGTCAGGATAACCAGGTGTGGATGGAGAACCGTCGAGTGGATACCCGGGCAATTCGTTCAAACATTGAGCGGATGCGGGCGGAGTTGCCGGACGCTACCGTGATTATTCGTACCCACGATCGTGCCGACGCGTCCGTTTATGTCTCAGTAGCGGATGCAGCTCGGGCCGCCAATGCGCCCAGTATTGTTCTTGTGCCCATGCCGGAAGAAATGCGCGCTCGATAAGATCGCCTGTTCTTCGGACATAAAAAAACCACCGACAAAATCGGTGGTTTTTTTATGTCCGCCTGATGGCCCTGAGAGTGTTCGACCAAAACTGCCTGGCGGATCAGGCGCCCTCAGTGGGGCGCCTTCTGCTCAGTCTTCGACTCTTTAGCTGGCGAGTTGCTTGCGCACCGAGGCCAGTTTGACGCAGACCACAAACACCTTCATCGCCCCTTTCACTTCCTCGACGCTGGGCACTGAGGGCGCAATACGGATATTGCGGTCCTCGGGGTCTTGGCCGTAAGGGAAGGTGGCGCCCGCGGGCGTCAGCTTGACTCCGGCCTCGGCCGCCAGACGAACGGTGTCCTGAGCACAGCCGGGACGAGTGTCAAACGACACAAAATAGCCACCTTGAGGTTCCTGCCAGTTGCCCAGATCGCTCTCTGCGAAGGCTTCGTTCAGCGCATCCAGTACCGCCGCAAAGCGGGGCTTGAGCAGTTCGGCATGACCCTGCATGTGCTTCATCAGGGCGTCCCGGTTGGGCAGGAAGCGGCTGTGACGAATCTGGTTGACCTTGTCCGGACCGATGGTGCAGGTTCCCAGAAACTGCTTGAACCCTTTCAGGTTGGCGGGGCTGGCGTTGACGAACGCGACCCCGGCACCGGCGTGGGTGATCTTTGAGGTCGAAGCAAACTGAATGACCGAGTCTTCTGTACCGTGCTGGGCGCAGGCTTTCATCACACAGGCCAGTTCCGGTGGGTTGTCGACCAGGTCGTGAACGGCGTAGGCGTTGTCCCAGAATACCCGGAAGTTCGGGCCCGCGATTTTACCCAGTGCGGCAATACGCTCAACGGTTTCATCGCTGTACACCACACCGGTCGGGTTGGAGTATTTGGGAACACACCACATGCCCTTGATGCGCGGATCGTCTTTGACCAGCGCCTCTACTTTGTCCATATCCGGACCGGCGTCGGTCATGGGCACGGCAATCATGTCAATGCCGAGCTGCTCACAGACCGTATGGTGACGGTCGTAGCCGGGAACCGGGCAAAGGAATTTCACGTTGCCCTCGTTTTTCCAGGCGCTATCCGCGCCGGTCAGGCCGAACTGGTGAGCGGTCAGCATGACCTGGAACATCAGGGTCAGGCTGCTGTTGCCACCGACCAGCACATCGTCGGGATCGACGCCCATCAGGTTGGCGCCCAGTTGTTTGGCTTCGGGCAGGCCGTCCAGGCCACCGTAGTTGCGTGTGTCGGTGCCGTCGGCGGCTTTGTAGTCACCTTTGAGAATGCCATCCAGCGCATCGGACAGGCTCAGCTGCTCCGGAGAGGGCTTGCCTCGGGTCAGATCCAGGTTGAGTTTCTGGTTGACGATGCGTTGATACTCGTCGGCCAGTTCGGTTTCCCACTGGCGCAGTTGTTCCTGTGTCGCTTGATCCAGTTGCAAGGTGTCTACCTCAATGGTTGGTGGGCGAAAGGGGCATTATAACCCTTGGTGGGTGAAGATTTAACCGGGCATGGTCGTTAACCGCGGACGACCGCTGAAGCTCATGCCTCGAGCGGTGGGGTCGGGCAGTCCAGTGCGTCCGCCACGGCGCGGTAGAGCTCCGCTTCCCGCGGTGTGACCCGCTGGTCCTGGAGAAGGCATTCGCGCAGCGCTTTGAGTAATTCGGGCTTTTCCAGCGGGCGCAGTTGGCGCAATCTGTCCAGGGCGCTGTCGAGGCCATTGAAGCCGATGTCCTCGGTGGGCATCAGTGTGCTCTCCAGGCCCAGCCGGGAGGCGCCGGCCCGGTAAGCCTGGGCCGGTTGGGTGCGACCGGCCCAGGCAGCGACCGACAGCAGCAGTCGGGCTTCAGCCTGGCAGTACGCCAGCTTGAGGCGCTGGCGTTTGGGGACCGGTGCCACCAGGTGGGTGTGTGCCAGCCGGTAAACGATCCATTCGCTCAGTTGTACTCGACCGTCGGCTTTCGCCAGACCGCTCAAAATGGCGAGAAAGTCCCGACGCTGTTGATCGGAGAATTCATTGAGCGAGGGCAGGGCCAGCTCAATCGCCGGTAGGCGCAAACCGTCCGGCAGTTCCGCGCTCTGAGTCATCACCGAACGCAGCGCGTTCAGCTCGGTTTCCTTCAGTTGTTCCGCGAGGTAGCTCCACTCGGATGCGCGCGAATTCGCATCGGAATTCAACTGGAGTCCCCAAAGTAATCCCCGGGCGCTGAAGGGGTCCCGGGCGGCCTCGCGCAAGGTCTGGGGTAGTGTCTCGAGGGTGGCCTTTGCCTGTTCAATCGCCTTAGGACTGATCTCACCCGTGTGATGCCCCGCGCTGCTGGCCACCGCAACCGCCGCCGCCATGGCTCGGGCCGTCTCTTCTCGCCCGGTGGTCGAAGCGGATTCGGACGTTTGCGCTGCCGCTGTACTGTCGGGCTGACTCAGCGGGGTGAAGTCCCCCTGCCAGCCGGGCAGTACCCGGCGAATCCGGTCTTCCAGCGGTGGGTGGGTGGCCATCAGGCCGCTCAGTCGTGCCTTGACGCCTTCTTCGAAGTACATGTGGCTGAATTCATTGGCGTCACTGGCCGACAGTTGTGAGCCGTCCGGGGAGTGGCCGATTCTGATCAGGGCGCCGCCGATGCCCTCGGGATTGCGGGTGTACTGAC
>NZ_DGMV01000087.1:52438-58391 GCF_002388575.1 Marinimicrobium sp. UBA4509 | reverse complement strand
CCCGAGGCGTCTGCCAGGAACTCCCGCTGACGACTCACCGCCGCCTTGATCCAGTTACCGAAGAAGGTGCCGACAGCGCCGAGGATGATCAGTCCCAGTCCGATCAATGCGACATTGCCCTGATTGGAGCGGCGACGCAGTCCTCGGCGGGCACCGCTGCGCGCCAGAATATGGCCGAGCAGACCGATCAGAAGCAGGCCGTTCAGCACCGCCACCAGGCGCAGGTTCAGGCGCATATCGCCATGCAGGATGTGACTGAACTCGTGCGCAATTACTCCCTGCAATTCATCCCGGGAAAGCTGCTCCATGGCGCCACGGGTGACCCCAATGACCGCGTCGTGAGGGCCGTGGCCCGCAGCGAACGCGTTGATGCCGGCTTCATTCAGCTCGTACACCGGGGGAACCGGTGTGCCGGAGGCAATGGCCATTTCCTCGACAATATTCAGCAGTTGTCGCCGGGGCAGTTCCTGGCTGTTGCCGGGAATCAGTTGGCCGCCCAGGGCCTCGGCCACGGCCTGCCCACCCGCGCGCAACTGCAACCATTTGAAGCCACTGCCGACCAGAACCAGCAAGCCGACCATCAGAGAAATCCAGGCGATGGGTTGCCAACCCACTTGTTCGAGCAGGCGTCGCCAGTAGCCGCCACCGCCGGCCGTTTGCACCGAGGTCAAACCGACGCTGGCGACCACGAATACCAACGTGGTGAGGGCAATGATGCTCAGTACCGCCAGCGTCATTAACACCACCAGGCGACGGGTGTTGCGGCGAGCCAGCTCCTGGTGTTCAAAAAAATCCATACCGGGGCGGCCGGGGCTTATTTGAACGAGACTTTGGGGGCGGCCTGAATGGCTTCGCTGTCGTCAAACTCCAGCAACGCGGCATCCTCACGATGGCCGAGGTGTCTGGCGAGAATGACCGGTGGGAAGCTCTGCTTATAGGTGTTGTAGGTCATGACCGAGTCGTTGAACGCCTGGCGGGCGAACGCGACTTTGTTTTCGGTGCTGGTGAGCTCCTCATTGAGCTGCATCATGTTCTGGGACGCTTTCAGATCGGGGTAGGCTTCCATGACCATGTTCAGGCGGCCCAGTGCCCCCGCCAGACTGTTTTCGGCGCCGCTCAGTTGTGCCATGGCCTGTGGGTCGCCGGGCGCGCTGCGGGCGGCGTTGAGACCGACGAGGGCCTGGTTGCGTGCCTGGGTTACGGCTTCGAGGGTCTCCCGTTCATGGGAGAGGTAGGCCTTGGCGGTTTCGACCAGGTTGGGGATCAGGTCGTAGCGGCGTTTGAGCTGTACTTCAATCTGGGCAAAGGCATTTTGAAATCGGTTTTTCAGTGCGACCAGGCGGTTGTAAACGCTGATCAGGTAGAACACCAGCGCGCCGATCAGTACCAGAACAACGATGGTTGAAACGTCCATAACGCGAATCCTTTTACCGGGGATGAAATTATTATTCAGGCGCCGGGGTGACCGGCGCCTCAGTCAATGTATTCAAATACTCGCACGACTCGCTCCACACCGCCAGTGCGGCTGACAATATCGGTGATTCGATCGGCCTCGGCCCGGGACACCAGACCCATCAGGTACACACTGGCGTTTTCGGTGATCACCTTGACCCGGCCGCCCTCGACATCGCGACTGGCATACAGCTTGGTTTTGACTTTGGTGGTCAGCCAGTTGTCGTGGCTTCGGGTCATGAAGGAGATCGGCGCGTCGACTTCCAGCTCGTTGTGCACCTGCCGGACGCTGTGGATGGCATCCACGGTTTTGCCGGCCAGGCTGCGCAGCTCGGCGTTGGGTACCTGACCCACCAGCAATACCACGGCGTTGTAGCTGTGCACGTCGATAGGGGAATCGTCCAGGCGTTGGTGGGTTTTGTTGATGTTGACGCTGGCAATGGTCTCGATTTGGGAGTCGTCAATGCGCATGCCCAGCGAGCGTTTCCCGGGGTTTAACTGGATGGGCTCGCTGGTAGTGGCATCGACAATGGTAGTGCAGCCTCCGAGCACCGATAGCAGTGCGGTCAACAGAACGGCGGGCAATCCCAAAAAGCGTGGACGAGCCATCAGTGGAATCCTCCGAATAAATGTTGATCGATCAAATCACACAAACAGAAAATCGTCAGCAGGTGCACTTCGTGAATGCGTATCGCCGAGGGCAGGGCCGCGCGCAGTTCGATGTCCCGGTGGTCGAGCAGGGCGGCGGCGTCGCCACCGTCGCCGCCCGTGAGTGCGATTACCCGAATGTTGCGGTCGTGGGCGGCGCTGATGGCCTGCAACAGGCTGCCGGCGTTTCCGGTGCTGGTGATCAGCACCAGTACGTCGCCATCCTGCCCGAGAGCTCGCAGGGGTTTGGCGTAGACGTCATTGCCGCCACCGTCGGCGGCAATGGCGGTCTGGGTGATCATGTCGGCGCCCAGATTCAGCGCCGGCAGGCTGGGCCGCTCCTGCTCGAACCGGTGTACCAGACTGCTGGTGAGAATCTGCGCCTGAGCGGCGGAGACCCCGTTACCGCAGGTGAGGATCTTGTGGCCGTTGAGCAGCGCTTCGACCATCACTTCACTGGCGTGAACAATCTGTGGGGCGAGGCTTTCACCGGTCTGCATGGTGGCCTCAATGCTTTCGTGAAACAGGGTGATGACCCGTTGTTCCATAGGATGTCCCGTTTTCGAGTGACGGGCTCAAATTGCGCTGAACGCGTCTTTGAGCCAGGTTATTGGGGCGCCGGCAGCGCGGCGCGGATCGAACGCCACCACATCGAAACGACAGGCGACCCGATCGGTCAGTCCGGTGCGCTGCAGATAGTGCTGCGCGGCGCGAATCAGCTTTTGCTGCTTGCGAAAATCCACGGTTTCGGCTGCCGAGGCAAAGCCGTTATGGCGGCGCAGTCGAACTTCAACAAAGACCAGCGCATTGCCATCGGCCATGACCAGATCAATCTCTCCGGCTTTGCAGCGGTAGTTTCGGTCCCGGACCGTCAACCCCTGTGCCGCCAGATAACGTTCGGCTTCCTGTTCGGCGGCTTTTCCGGCCTCAGCGCTCGCCGGGCGGTTGTAAGTCATCACGCAATTCCTCCTGAAGCGCGTTGTCACGTGGGGTAGCGGCGGCCATGGGCCGGGCTTCTCCCCCCTGAAATTGGGCCCAGACCAGCTCCCGCTCAATCCGGCCACCGGCGCGCATGCGCAGCGCGCCGGTGGCGCCGTAGAGTCGGGCATCCTCGATCTGTTCCAACTGGGGCAGGCGCGGGTAGAGCCGGTAGGCGTCCACACCCAGCGCGTGCAGACGGCTGTAAATGGCCGCCTCCCGACTGTGTTCGGCCAGCGTGGCTTTCTCTTCGAACTCGCCGTTGAGCAGCCAGGGCAGGGTGTTGAAACGTACTCCGTTCAGGTCCCGATTGCTTTTGGTGTCCCGCTCGCCGGTGTAGATGTGACTGGTGGCGTACACCGGCAGATCGCCGGCGTAGTGGAATGCCAGGGTCGGCCGTATCTGACGGCCCTGCTCGGGATCGGCCATCAGGAAAATCATGTCCAGGTCCTGGCGCCGCCGTGGCTCAAATTCCAGGGCGCTGCCGAGCAGGCGGGTCAGGGTCTGTCGGCGGGCCTGGCTCTGATCAATCAACAGCGCCTGCTGAATGATCCGGGAATAATCACCGCTGCCGGGAAACTGGCTGTCGATCGAGACTTCGCCGCCCAGCGCTTGCCACTCCCGGGTGAAGGCCTGGGCGCTGCGCGCACTCCAGTTGCGGTCCGGAGCGAGGATCATGGCGTTGCGGTGGCCTTCCTGATAGGCGCGACGGGCCACCTGACGGGCCTCGTCCTCCGAGGCGAGGCCAAACTGATACAGGCCCTCGGGCGCTTCGGGCCGCTCTTCATTCAGAGTGCTGTCAACGTAATTGAGGGTCAGCACGGGAATAGGCAGCAGATCCTGTTCATGCAGTTGCCGGACCTTGTCCTTATCCAGTGGGCCGATGACCAGATCGGCACCTTCGGCCATGGCCTGTTCGTACAGCGCCAGAATGTCATCGCTGGCGCTAGTGTTGTATTGGCGTATCTGGGGGCGCCGGCTCTGCTCATGTCCGGCTCGATAGTAGGCGCTGAGGAAACCGTCGCGAACGGCATCAGCGGCTCGGGCCAGGGTGCCTTCCTCGGGGAGCAGCAGCGCGACCTGCCGGGGCTGTTGTTCAATCAGTCGGCGTAGCAGTTGCAGATCGTTGGGCAAGTTATTGCTGGCCGGATGGTTGGGCCAGGCGCTCTGCCATTGATCCACCTGGGCTTGCTGCCGTTCAAGATTGGCCTGATTGTCTTTACTGATCGCGGCCAGTTCGAGCCAACCGCGCAGCGGTGTCTGGCTCTCACCACTGATGGCCTGTTCCAACTCCACCAGAGACAGGGACATCAGGCTCTGCCAGAGCTGTTCCCGGTTCTCGGCGCTCGCCGGTTCCTCGGGGCTGAGGAGTGAGTCCATGAGCATGCGTTCATTGACGCTGGCGATGACATCGCCGGTGCGCTGGTACAAATGGGCGCGCAACTCACGCAGCGCGAGCTCGCGCTCCGGCGCCATGGTCTGCCACTGTTGTTCAAGGCGGGGGTTGGTTAGAATGCGTTCGGCCAGATAGTAAGACCCTTCATTCAGTGCCACTGAGCCCAACAGCTCGGTGTGCAGCAAAAATCCGCGGGTATCCAGTTGGCGGCTATCAATGGAGGTCAGCAGGTTGCGGGCCCAGTCGTACTCCTGTTGTTCGACCAGCAGGTTGGCGGCTTCCAGCAGATAACCTTCGCGTTCGGGCGACTGGCTGGCGCGGGCCTGATCCACTAGTGTTTTGACGCGGGCTTCAATCGCCTCCCGGGACAGGGGGGGCTCATCCGCCGGGGTTTCCATCGGAGGTGTGCTGCTGCAACTGGCCAGAAGCCAGACCAAAAGCGCGAGCAGGGTGCACAAATATCCCCGGTATTGCATGATGATGTTCTCCACTAATACAGCTTACGATGTGAGTGCAACCAGACGATAAGGCACGTTTATGACCTCCAACACGACATCAGATCCGCTGGCATCCAGTGGCAGTTCGAGTACCGCCGCGGCCGGTGTTCTGTATGTTGTCGCCACGCCTATTGGCAATTTGGCCGATATGGTACCCCGTGCGGTGGAAATTCTACAATCAGTGGCGTTGATTGCGGCGGAGGATACTCGCCATAGTGCGCGACTCCTGTCACATTTTTCCATATCCACCCCCTGCATCGCTTACCACGACCACAGTGATAGTGAGCGCACCGAAAAAATTCTGGATCGGGTGGCCGCCGGGGAGTCGGTGGCGCTGATCTCCGATGCCGGTACGCCACTGGTGTCAGATCCCGGCTATCGGCTGGTGCGTTCAGCGCGCGAGCGCGGCCTGAATGTGGTACCGGTACCGGGTGCCTGCGCCATGGTCGCGGCGCTCAGTGCGTCAGGCCTTCCTTCAGATCGCTTTTCCTTCGAAGGGTTCCCGCCGCCCAAGGCGAATGCCCGCCGCCAGTGGCTGGAGGCACTGTCCGCCGAGTCGCGCACCCTGATTTTCTACGAGGCGCCGCATCGGGTGCTGGCCTGCCTGGAAGCCATGGCCGAGGTGATGGGGGGTGACCGTGAGGCGGTGATTGCCCGTGAGCTGACCAAAACCTTTGAGACCATTCGGCTGGCACCCTTGGCGGAGCTGGTGGAGTTCGTTCGGGCGGACAGCAATCAGCAGCGGGGGGAGATTGTGCTGATGGTGGCGGGTGCTTCAAACCGTTCGGACAGTACGCTGGATGCCGAAGCTGAGCGGGTGATGGGCATTCTGCTGGAGGAACTGCCGGTCAAGCAGGCGGCCGCGATGGGGGCGAAGATTACCGGGGTGAAAAAAAACGCCCTGTATCAGTGGGCGCTTGAGCAAAAGTAGTTTGAGTGGGAGAGGGTGGTTACGGCGGATGCGCTTCGCTTATCCGCCCTA
>NZ_DGMV01000087.1:32572-52294 GCF_002388575.1 Marinimicrobium sp. UBA4509 | reverse complement strand
CCGAAGGCCGCATCCGCCGTAACGAACCCACGCGCATCCGCCGTAACCCAGCTTGCTTAAAGCATCAAAACCGCAAAGTCCCCTGCAGCGCAACACTCCGCGGCCGTTCATAGAAAGCGTAATAACCGCTGCCGGTCCCAATGCCGTTTTCATTTTCAGTTAGCACCGTTGCTACCGGTAAACCGTTGGCGTAGCTGACAATGGCCTCATCGGTCAGGTTCTTGCCAATCAGCGCCACTTCCCAGCGGTCGTCCTGGCCGCTCAGCGCCACCCGGGCGTTCACTTTCACGTAGCTGCCCTGAACCATGCGCGGGTCCAGGGTGGGTGTTGCCAAGTACTCGTCGCTGTAAATCAGGTCCAGGGTGCTGCTCAGGGTCAGTCCACGGCTCAGCGCCAGGGTGTGATTGGCGCTGATGTTGCCCTGAAATTCGGGGGTGAATTCCCGGGTTTCGCCGCTGGCGTCGCACTGGGTCTGTCCCGGCGCCTGGCCAAAGTAGCACTGGGCGGTGGGGAAATCGTCGTACTCGAAGTCCAGCCAGGCCAGACCACCGGAGATCATCAGTTCGTTGGTGGCCATCCAGCGTCCGTCCAGCTCCAGCCCCTGAATGGCGGCCTCGGCGGCATTGGTGACGTTAAAGCTGAAGGCGCCGTCAAACTGGCTGGTCTGCAGGTCCTGGAAGTCAGTGTAGAACAGGGCCGCGTTCAGCTCGGCCCGGCCGTCGGCGAGGTTGAACTTGCCCCCGAGCTCATAGTTCTTGACCTCTTCATCCTCAAATTCAAAGACCCCCGTGATGCTAGGGCTCAAACCTTGAGCCTGGAGCTTGACGTTAATGGCGTTGTTTAGGTTCGGGTCAGGATGTGCGTTTGATCGAACATCGAATCCGCCGGATTTAAAGCCAGTAGTGTAGCTGGCGTAAATCGTATCTGAGCCATTAAGGTCATGTTGCAACGTGAGTGACGGTGTAAAGTTAGACTCGGACCGGGACTCTGACAAAGTATCGTAAGGCTCTATGTTGAACAGCCCAAACAGCCCGTTTAGCTCGTCCATTGGAGAGCCAATCGGTACCTCCTCCGGAAGGCCGCTCTGTTCATCCAGTGCCGTATGGTATTGTCTTCGGCTTGCGGACTTGTCTTCGTGGGAGTATCGGCCACCAAAGATCAATCTGGTTGCATTCGTAAGTTCATACGTGCCTTGAAAAAATGCGGCAGCAATATCGCTGTCCTGCACAAAAGTTCTTTGGCTTGCTGCACCACTCAGTGCAAAGGGATTCCATGGAGGCGCTGGCTCTGAGCCGGCGAAACTTGCTGCGAGAGCCGTCGGTAGCAGGCTTGTCGTTGGTACGCCGATCTCATCGTCGAATTCCAAATCGCTGCTTTGATAGAACAGGCCACCTAAATAGCTGAAGGGGCCGGATTCCGGTGATGCAATGCGGATTTCCTGGCTGACCTGGCTGTAATCCTCTTTCGACAGAATGTTGAACATCGGGACGCCGACGAAGTCGCAATCGCACAGTTCTTCATAGTCGTAGGTGGTATAACCGGTCACGGCGGTCAGGCTGTGCTCGCCCAGCTCGGTCTCCACCTCCAGCATGGCATTGCGGGTGTTGTTGTAACTGAAATCGCCGTTGGACTGACGGTTGAAGTCCTGGGTGGTATCCAGGGTGTAGGCGCCGCCGGTCAGTTGGCTCAGAACGGCCGAGTAGGGCACTGCGCCCTCTACATTCAGCTCCACCGGGTTGACCACCTCGAGGTTGCGCCCCTCCTGATCGAACGAGCCATCCTCAAGTTTCAGGGTAATATCCCACTGGCTGTTGGGTTGCCAGAGCAGGGTGCCGCGCACCACCTGATCTTCTTCCCGGGTTTCATCCTGACCGGTGGTGGTGTTGTGGAAGTGACCATCGATGCTGCGATCCAGAACGGCCAATCGGCCACTGAGCTGATCGGTCAGTGGACCGGAAACGACCGCGCGCAGGTCCTGCTCGCTGTGTTCGGGCTCGTACAGGCCGGTCACTTTGGCGAAGAACTCATCGGTGGGGCGGGCCGTCGTGATACTGATGGCGCCCGCCGTACTGTTCTTGCCGAACAGGATGCTCTGTGGGCCGCGCAGAACTTCGACCCGCTCTATGTCCAGAAATGGCGCCCGGCTGAGCTGGGCGCGGCCAAAGTGGACCCCGTCCACAAATTGGGCGGCGGACTGCTCGAAGCCCTGGTTGACACCGGAGCTGATGCCCCGGATTGAAATGGTGGTGCCGATGCCGGTCTGGGTCATGTTCAGACTGGGTATGTAATCGGCCATGCGCTCGATGCCGGTGATGCCGGTATCGTCGATTTTCTCGCCCGCCATGGCGTTGACCGAAATGGGGACATCCAGAAGGTTCTGCTCGCGCTTTTGCGCGGTGACCAGAATTTCCTCCAGGGCCGGTGTGCTCTGGGCCTGGGCCGTGACGCTGAAGCTGGCCGCGATGGCCAGTGAAAGTGCGGTAAGTTTATAAGTGTTCACAGACGTCTCCTGTCCTTTTTTATGGTTGAGCTTATTTTAGATCATAACGGGATTAAAAACGAAATCGTCAGTAAATAATCTGGGGTGTGGTGCTTTGTGTTGAAAATGTGCGCTTGCGCACGTTCGCCAAGGTCGCTACTCTATGTCTTCGGAGTCGGCTCGGCAGTCGCTTCGGTGCTTGCACCGGGGAGGAAAGTCCGGGCTCCACAGGGCAGAGCGCCAGGTAACGCCTGGGGGGCGAGAGCCCACGGAAAGTGCAGCAGAAAGTAAACCGCCTAAGCGACCTCGGTCGCCGGTAAGGGTGAAATGGTGCGGTAAGAGCGCACCGCGCGACTGGCAACAGTTCGTGGCGATGGTAAACCCCGCTCGGAGCAAGACCAAATAGGAACCCGATGGTGCGGCCCGTACCGGGTTCGGGTAGGTCGCTCGAGGTGCGTGGCGACACGCATCCCAGATGAATGACTGTCCTCGACAGAACCCGGCTTACAGGCCGACTCCGACTTATTCTGTTTTAGAGCGCTTCCTTCTATCCCCCGTCTTTTTTAATCCTAAAAATTCACAAACTTAATGTAACACTTTAAGTTTGTTCTCTATTGCGCTGATAGTTATAGCTTATTCCCTTTTGGTGGTTTCTGGCGCATCTCTCATTCCTGTCTATACCTACAGTTTTCTCTGCAGATCCCGTGCGGTTCGCCGCATTTTCCTTCTCTATTGCTTGACTTTGCTTTGCCCGGATTTATAGTGTGCCATAAGTGGTAGAAAGTGGTTATTAGTGGTTTTTTGTGGAAATCCGGGTCGCGAAGTGGTGAAAAGTGCCCTCGCCCCATCAAATGACAGGTGAATCGTGCTCACAGGCAGTCACTCCATCAATATGGACGCGAAGGGTCGCATGGCGATCCCGACTCGCATTCGCGAGTCCTTTGTCGCGTCCTGCGAGGGCCGCCTGGTGCTGACCGCTCACACCCAGCAGCGCTGCCTGCTGGTGTACTCCGAGCCGGACTGGCTGGAGCGACTGCCGAAAATTCAGGCGCTGTCGGATAACGACCCGGCGGCGGGCCGGATCAAGCGCCTCTGGATTGGTTATGCGACCCCGATGGAAATGGATGGCAACGGACGAATTCTGGTGCCCCCCACCTTGCGCAGCTTCGCCAGACTGGACAAGAAGCTGATGTTGGTGGGATTGGGCGACAAGATGGAGCTGTGGAACGAAGACAGCTGGCAGGAGCTGATTGAGCAGCCGCTCGATACCGAGCTGTCCCCAGAGCTGCAATCGCTGACACTGTAACCGGATTTCAAGCGGCTCGGCCCGAGCCGAAGTGGCACAACAAACGCGGCATAACAAAAGGTAGCCCATGAGCGATTCGCCCCACCAGACGGTACTGTTGAATGAAGCGGTTGACGCCCTGGTTCAGGATGTCGACGGCTTTTATGTCGACGGCACCTTTGGTCGGGGTGGACACAGTGCCCGGATTCTGGAGCGGCTGTCGGAAAAGGGACGGCTGCTGGGCATTGATAAGGATGCCGATGCCATCGCGGTGGCACATGAGCGGTTTGCCGGGGATGCCCGCTTCGAGATCGCTCAAGGCTCCTTTGCGGCGCTAGCGGAACTGGTGGGTGCGAGAGGCATGACCGGCAAGGTCCAGGGGTTGTTGCTGGATCTGGGTGTGTCGTCGCCGCAGTTGGATGAAGCCGAACGTGGTTTCAGCTTTTTGAACGACGGTCCTCTGGATATGCGGATGGACCGAAGCTCCGGACAAAGCGCGGCCGAGTGGCTTGCCGAGGCCCCGGAGGCCGAAATTGCCCGGGTTCTGAAAGAGTATGGCGAAGAGCGCTTCGGCAAGCGCATGGCGCGAGCGCTGGTCGCTGCCCGGGCGGAACAACCGATCACCCGGACGTCGCAGCTGGCAGAAATCGTCAAGGCGGCCAATCCGGCCTGGGAGAAGGGCAAGCACCCGGCGACCCGGGCGTTTCAGGGGATCCGGATTCACGTCAACAATGAGTTGTCGGATCTCGAGGCCATTCTTGCCCAGGCCTTGACGGTATTGGCGCCGGGCGGACGGCTGGTGGTGATCAGCTTCCACTCGCTGGAAGACCGCCTGGTGAAGCGCTTTATCCGCCGGCAGGAAAAAGGACAGCCGCTACCGGCCGGACTGCCGGTACGCGATGAGCAGCTCGATCGCACCCTCAAGAGTGTGGGCAAGGCGGTTCGGGCCAGTGATATTGAAGTGGGCGCAAACGTGCGTTCACGCAGCGCCATTATGCGCGTTGCAGAAAAGCTCTGACTGATCAGATGACGAGGCGATTTTGACCATGACCCCCAACACATCCAATGCACTGCACTCCCGCCGGGGTATTACCCTGGCGGTGGCCGTGTTGTGGGTGTTGGTGGTGTTGTCGGCGCTGGCGGTCATCGCCTCTACCCATCAGACCCGTCAACGGGTTGACCGTCTGGAGACCCTGCGCCGGGAGGCGGCCGAGCTCCAGGTTGTGTGGGGACAATATATGTTGGAGCAGAGCACCTGGGCCGCCTATGGCCGGGTGGAGCAAATGGCCCGCGATGAGTTGGCCATGCGTCTGCCGGATGACGAAGACATCGTGATGGTGATTCATGAGTAGGGCGCAGACGCTGACAATCGCCCGCTGGCGAGTCTGGCTGGTAGCCCTGGCCGTGCTGGTACTCGGCTCGGCGCTGTTGTGGCGCCTGGCCAGTCTGCAGGTGTTGCCCGATACCGCCCAGGGTTATGAGTTTCTCCAGGGCCAGGGGCAGGCCCGGACCCTGCGCACCGAATCCATCAGTGCCTATCGGGGGGTGATTACCGATCGCAACGGCGAGCCATTGGCCGTCAGCACACCGGTCGAAACCCTCTGGGCAGACCCGACACTCCTGTTGCAGTCGCCCGAGCGCTGGAACGAGTTGGCGCGGGCGCTGGAACTGTCGGAAGCCGAGCTGGAAGCTCGGCTCTCTCGTTATAGCGGCAAGGAGTTTATGTATCTGCGCCGGCATCTGCCCCCCCAGGCCGCTGAAGCGGTTCTGGCGCTGGAGATTCCCGGCGTTTACAGCCAGCGCGAGTACCGCCGCTATTACCCGGCCGGGGAAGTGGCGGCCCATCTGGTGGGCTTTACCGACATCGACGATCGGGGCCAGGAGGGCATGGAGCTGGCTTACGACGCCTGGCTGTCGGGCGAGAGTGGCGCCAAGCAGGTGCTCAAGGATTTGCGGGGTCGTACCGTCAAAGAGCTTCAACTGGTGAAGTCTGCCCGGCCCGGTCGCAACCTGGCGCTCAGCATTGACTTGCGCCTTCAGTATCTGGCGCACCGGGAATTGAAAGCCGCGGTTTTGAAAAACAACGCCAAGGGCGGCTCGCTGGTGATCATGGACGTGCAGACCGGGGAGGTTCTGGCCATGACCAACCAGCCGGCCTACAACCCGAACGATCGCTCCGGCCTGCGCTCCGAGGCGCTGCGCAACCGGGCGCTCACCGATCTGTTTGAGCCTGGCTCCACCATGAAGCCGCTGGCGGTCATGGCGGCACTGGAAACCGGTCGTTTCAGCCCCAGTTCGCTGATCAACACCGCCCCCGGGTATGTTCAGGTGGGGCGCAAAACACTGCTGGACCCGGTGAACTACGGCACCCTGGATCTGAGTGGCGTGATTGCAAAATCCAGCCAGGTGGGGATGACCAAACTGGCGCTGGAGCTTGAGCCCTCAACGGTGCGCAACATGTATCAGCGCCTCGGTCTGGGGCAGGGCGTCGGTACCGGCTTCCCGGGCGAGTCCGTGGGCACCTTGCCCACCTACGAGCGCTGGCGCCCCATTCAGCGGGCAACCTACGCCTTTGGTTACGGTCTGAATCTCACCGCCATGCAGTTGGTAAACGCTTACAGCACGGTTGCCAGTGGCGGGGTCAAACGCACGCCTTCGCTGCTGAGGGTAGACGACGTGGTCGAGGGCGAGCGAGTGGTGGATGAAGAGCTGGCCCGGCAGGTCACGGCCATGCTGCGTCGGGCGGTCAGTACCGAGGGTACGGCCCGCAGGGCTGAAATTCCGGCTTATCCGGTGGCGGGCAAAACCGGCACCGTGCATAAAGTGGGTGAGGGTGGTTATGTTGAGAACCGATACATCGCCTCGTTTGTCGGTATGGCACCGGCAGACAATCCGCGCATTGTCGCGGCGGTAATCATCGATGAGCCCTCGGATGAGCGTTATTTTGGTGGCCAAGTGGCCGCTCCGGTGTTTTCCAGAGTAGCCGAAGGCGCACTGCGTCTTTTGCAGGTGCCGCCCAGAGTGGACGGGGCGAAAGGCATCATGGTTCAGGATGACAAAAAGCGCGGAGAGCCCTGGTCATGACCCGTCGCTACGCCATTAACCTCGCGGACCTGGCACCGGCGCTGAAGCTCGATCCGGCGTCGCTGCCCGACATTCAGGGGCTGACCCTGGACAGCCGCCAGGTTCAGCCCGGTGATGCGTTTGTCGCCCTCAAGGGCGCGGTGCATGATGGGCGAGCTTATATAAAGGATGCCGTCGACAGTGGCGCCGTGGCGGTGCTGGTGGATGTGGACGCACCGGCGGACCTTCAGTCTGTGCCGGTTGTTGCACTGCCCAACCTGGCGGGCCAACTGAGCGAGTTGGCAAATCGGCTGTATCAGTCCCCGAGCGAAGCGGTCAACATCTTTGGCGTGACCGGAACCAACGGCAAAACCACCTGCTCTCTGCTGATGGCCCAGCTGGCGGCCGTCCATTGGGGAACGGCAGGGGTGATCGGCACTCTGGGGTATGGACTGTTGAAAGCCGATGAGCCTGCCGCCAAGCAGATTGCCGGCCTGGAACACACAGGCTTGACCACACCGGACGCGCTGAGTGTGCAGAAAACGCTGCGCTCGCTGGTGGATCAGGGCGCGCAGACGGTGGCCATGGAAGTTTCCTCCCACAGTCTGGTTCAGGGGCGCGTGGCCGCTGTGACGATGACGGCCGCTCTGTTCACCAACCTGAGCCATGACCACCTGGATTTCCACGGAGATCTGATCCGCTATGGCGCCGCCAAGGCACGCTTGCTGGAGCAACCCGGCCTGCAGGTGGCGGTCATCAATCGGGATGATGCCTGGGCCGCGAGCCTCGCCAATCAGGTGCCGGAAGGAGTTCAGGTGGTGAGTTATGCCCTGGATGACCCTCAAGCCGATGTCTACGTCACCGATCGGGTCGAACAGCGCGCGGGCATCAGTGCCCTGATCAACACCCCCTGGGGACAGGGCGAGCTCCACAGCCCACTGTTGGGTGAGTTCAATCTCAGCAACCTGCTGGGCGTGATCGCAACGCTCTGCGCCGCCGGCATGACACTGGAGGACATCTTGGCGGCCGTTCCCGGTCTGGTGCCGGCGCCCGGGCGCATGGAGCCGGTGGTCCTGGATGAACAGCGACAGGATGTGCAGGTGGTGGTGGATTACGCCCACACCCCGGACGCACTGGAGAATACCCTCAAAGCGTTGAGCCACCACAATACGGGTCGGCTATGGTGTGTGTTCGGTTGCGGTGGAGACCGGGACCGCGCCAAGCGTCCGAAGATGGGGCGGCTTGCCGAGCGGTACAGCGATTACGTGGTAGTGACCAACGACAACCCCCGCTCAGAGGATCCCGCCCAGATCGCGGCGGACATTCTGCGGGGCATGGACAATGACCATCAGTGCCTGGTGATTGCCGATCGCGCTCAGGCTATCGACCTGGCCATTCAGCAGGCCCGCGCCGGCGATACGGTATTGGTCGCGGGTAAGGGCCATGAGGATTATCAGATTTTTGCCCGGGAAACCCTGGCGTTCAGTGATTGCCAGCAGGTGCGCCAATCGTTGCAGCGTCGGCTGGCTAAGTTGACCCCCGGGGAGGTGACACCATGATCGGTACGATCGCTTTGTCAGAGCTGAACCGTCGTTTTGGGGGTGAGTTGACCCAGGGAGATGCCGAGTTCCGTCGGTTGAGCACCGACACCCGAACCGTGCAGGCCGGGGATCTGTTCCTGGCGCTGCGGGGCGAGCGCTTTGACGGCCATGAGTTTGTGCAGACCGCAGTCGACCGGGGCGCCTGTGGCGTGGTGGTCGACCAGCCGGTGCCGGACCTGACCGTACCTCAGTGGGTTGTGCCGGATACCCTGACGGCCCTGGGCCAGGTGGCATTGCTCAACCGTGAACGGTTTCGGGGCCCGCTGGTGGCGATCACCGGCAGCAGCGGCAAAACCACCGTCCGGACCATGCTCGCGGGCATTCTGGTGCGCGCCGGCGGTGTTCTGGCAACGCGGGGCAACCTGAATAACCACATCGGCGTGCCGTTGACGCTGTTGGAGCTGGATCAACATCACGAGTATGCGGTGATCGAGATGGGCGCGAGTGGCCCGGGCGAAATCGCGTCCTATTGCCAGTGGGCGAAGCCGGAGGTGGCGCTGATCAATAACGTCATGCCGGCGCATATCGAAGGTTTTGGTTCGGTCGAAGGTGTCGCCCGCGCCAAGGGAGAAATCTATACCGCGCTGGATGAAAACGGCATTGCCGTGATCAACCGCGACGACGCCTTTGCCTCTTACTGGTTGTCCAGTCTGGGCGGTCGCCGGGTGATCAGTGTGTCACTGGATCAGCAGGAGGCGGATTGCCACGCTCGCGATATCGAATATCGCCCCGATAGCGTGTTGTTCACCCTGGTCACCCGCAACGATGAGGCGCGGGTGCAACTGGCGGTACCGGGTGAGCACAGCGTCAGAAACGCGCTGGCCGCAGCCGGTTGTGCGTTGGCGTTGGGCCTGAGCGCTCAGGCCATTGCCCGTGGGTTGGAGAGTTTTGAACCGGTGGCGGGGCGTATGTCCGCCCGGCGAGGTTGGGCCGACGCGCTGATCATTGACGACAGTTACAACGCCAACCCCGGCTCGGTCCGGGCGGCGATCGAAGTGCTCGCCGCACACCAGGGCAAACGTATACTGGTGCTGGGCGATATGGGCGAGCTCGGAGAACACAGTGCCGAGCTGCATCGTGAGGTGGGTGAGCGGGCGCGCGAACGCGGCCTGGATCGGCTGGTGACGCTGGGGCCCCTGAGCGCCCAGGCCGCTGAGGCCTTTGGTGAGGGCGCCAGCGCCTACCGTACTCATGAGGAAGTGATTGCAGCCCTCAAGGGTGAGCTGGATGAACACACCCGCGTGTTGATTAAAGGTTCTCGCAGCGCCGGTATGGATCGGGTGGTGCGCGGTTTGAGCAAAATCGGAGACCAAGACTGATGCTACTGTGGCTCGCAGAATACTTACAAGAATACCTGCGCGGCATGGCCGTGTTTCAGTACCTGACGCTGCGTGCGATTCTCGGGGTGCTGACAGCCCTGGTGATTTCACTGTTGTTGGGGCCCTGGATGATTCGCCGGCTCAACTACCTGCAGATCGGTCAGGCTGTGCGCAGCGACGGACCGCAAACGCATTTGAGCAAGTCCGGTACACCGACAATGGGCGGCACGCTGATTCTAGCGGCTATTTTCATCAGTACCCTGCTCTGGACCGATCTCAGCAATCGCTATGTCTGGGTGGTGCTGGTGGTGACCGGCATTTTCGGCGCCGTGGGTTGGGTCGACGATTACCGCAAGGTGGTTCAGTCCAACTCCCGTGGTTTGCCCGCGCGCTGGAAGTATTTCTGGCAATCCGTGGCCGGTGTCGGCGCGGCCCTGTTTCTGTATTACACCGCCGTACTGCCTGCGGAGACCCAGCTGTTTGTACCGTTTTTCAAAAACGTGGCGCTGGATCTGGGCGTGTTTTATCTGGTGATCACCTACTTCGTGATTGTCGGTTCGAGCAACGCGGTGAACCTGACCGACGGTCTGGATGGGTTGGCGATCATGCCTTCGGTTATGGTGGGCTCGGCGCTGGGGATCATTGCCTATTTGTCCGGCCACGTGGAGTTTGCCAATTATCTGCACATCGCTCATATCCCCGGCGCCGGTGAGCTGGTGATTTTCTGCGGCGCCCTGGCAGGTGCCGGGCTGGGCTTTTTGTGGTTCAACACTTATCCGGCTCAGGTATTTATGGGCGATGTGGGCGCACTGGCACTGGGTGCCGCACTGGGGGTGATCGCCGTGATTGTCCGCCACGAGATTGTCCTGTTCATCATGGGCGGCATCTTTGTGATGGAAACGGTGTCGGTCATTCTGCAGGTGGCGTCCTACAAATTGACCGGTCGGCGGATTTTCCGGATGGCACCGCTGCATCACCATTACGAATTGAAAGGCTGGCCGGAGCCGCGCGTGATCGTGCGCTTCTGGATTATTACCGTGATGTTGGTCTCCTTCGGGCTGGCCACATTGAAACTGCGTTAACGGAGCGAGTAAAACTGTGCCTCAACTGATTGCGTCAAGCTGTGAAACCGCCATCGTGGGCGCCGGTGTGACCGGCGTCTCCGTCGCGCGTTTTCTGGCGCGTCGGGGGCAGGCGTTCACCTTGCTGGATACCCGTGCGGATCATCCCCAGCGCGAGGCGCTGGAGCAGGAGTTTGGTGCCGAGCGGGTGCAGTTCGGCCCTCTGGATGTGGCGTTGCTGAGCCGGGTGGAAGAAGTGGTGGTCAGCCCGGGGATTGCGATGAGCATCCCCGAGCTGCAACAGGCGCGCAATGCCGGCGCTCGCCTGGTGGGCGATATCGAACTGTTCGTGCGTTACGCCAAGGCGCCGCTGATCGCGATTACCGGCTCCAACGCCAAGAGCACGGTCACCACCCTGGTGGGTGAAATGGCCAAAGATGCGGGCGTGCGGGTCGCCGTGGGCGGCAACCTCGGCACCCCGGCACTGGATCTGCTCGATGACAGCGTTGAGTTGTACGTGTTGGAGCTTTCCAGCTTTCAACTGGAGGGTGTTTCCAAACTGAGCGCCAAGGTGGCCACGGTACTGAATGTCAGTGCCGATCATATGGATCGCTACCCGAACATGCCCGCCTACCATCAGGCCAAGTTGCGGGTTTATTTCGGCGCGGAACAGGTGGTGTACAACAGCCAGAGTGTGCTGACCCAGCCGCCGATGAGTGTCAATGCGATACCGGTCACCTTTGGTGGGCGCCCGGAGTTTCACCGGTTTGGCGCGGCCGAGCATGAGGGCGAGTTGTGGCTGTACTGGCAGCTCGACCCTCTGATGCCGGCGAGCGAGCTGAAAATCAAGGGACGGCACAATATCGATAACGCGTTGGCGGCGTTGGCGCTGGGTCACTCGGCGGGCTTGGCCCACGAGTCCATGCTTAACACCCTGCGTCGCTTCCCGGGCTTGGCGCACCGGTGCGAGTGGGTGGCGGAACACGCTGGCGTGACCTACTACAACGACTCCAAGGGTACCAACGTGGGCGCCGCCGTGGCGGCCATTGAAGGGCTGATGCCCCCTCAGGGAAAAGTTGTGTTGATCGCCGGCGGCGATCCCAAAGGCGCGGACTTTGCCGAGTTGCGCAAACCGGTCGAGCGCTGTGTTCGCACCCTGGTGTTGATCGGCACCGCCGCCGATGCCATGGAAGCGACGCTGGGCGACCTGGCGGACGTGATCCGCGCGGACTCCATGGAGGATGCGGTGCGCAAAGCTGCCGCCGCCGCACAGTCAGGCGATGTGGTTCTGTTGTCCCCGGCCTGCGCGAGCTTCGATATGTTCCGCAATTATCAGGACCGGGGCGAGCAGTTCCGCCAGGCAGTGGAGGGCCAGCAATGATGAATTGGCTCAAACAGCACTGGGAAGAATCCGTGGCGATTTTTCGTGGCGGCGTGGATCAATGGCTGATTCTCCTGTGGCTCGGTCTGCTCAGCATTGGCCTGGTGATGATCGCCTCTGCCTCGATCGCGTTTGCGGCGGATACCTACGGTGACCCCTGGTTCTTTACCAAGCGGCACTTTGTGTACCTGATGTTGGGGGTGGCGGTTGCCGCTCTGGTCGTGGCGGTGCCGGTGCGCTATGCCCAGCAATACGCCGGCTGGTTGATGGTGGCGACCCTGGGTTTGCTTTGCCTCGTGTTGGTTCCGGGTATTGGCCGGGAGGTGAACGGCGCCCGTCGCTGGCTGGATCTTGGGGTCATCTCAGTTCAGATTTCGGAAGTGGCCAAAGTGGCTGCGGTTGTGTTCTTTGCCAGCTTCTTCGCCCGTCGGCATCAGGAGTTGTATACCGGCTGGCAGGGCTTCGTGAAGCCGGTGCTGGTGTTGGGGCTGATGTGCTTGCTGCTGTTGTTCCAGCCGGACTTCGGTAGTGCCGTAGTGTTGGCCAGTGTGGTTCTGGCCATGATGTTTATCGCGGGGGTCAAGCTCTGGCACTTCGGATTGTTGGGGGCGGCGGCCATTGCCTGTCTGGCAGCGCTGGCGGTGTATTCGCCCTACCGGATGACCCGTCTGGTGACCTTTCTGGACCCCTGGTCGGCCCAGTTCGGCTCCGGCTATCAATTGACGCAATCCCTGATCGCCTTCGGTCGGGGCGAGTGGTTTGGCCTTGGTCTCGGGAACAGTCTCCAGAAACTGTTTTATCTGCCGGAAGCGCACACGGATTTTATTGCCGCCATCATGGCCGAGGAGTTTGGACTGATCGGTCTGGTGGTTATGCTCGGCGTATTCGCGGCGTTGATCGTGCGGATTTTTGCGATCGCTCGCGCAAGCCTGACGGCCAACCGGTTGTTTGCCGCGTTCGCCTCTTACGGCGTGGCCATATTGTTCACCTTCCAGGTATTCATCAATGTGGGGGTTGCCGCGGGCTTGTTGCCCACCAAGGGACTGACTCTGCCGTTTATCAGTTATGGCGGCAGCAGCTTGTTGATTGGCTGCGCGCTGATCGGCTTTGTGATTCGGGTGGATTGGGAGCAGCGCCAGGCGGTTCCGGTTTCGCGCGTGCGCACCCGGGTCAAGCCGGTGTCGGTGAGCTCACAGTGGCGGGAGGCAGCATGATGACTTCAGCCTCCCGTAAAAAAGCCCTGATTATGGCTGGCGGCACCGGAGGTCATGTGTTTCCGGCGTTGGCGGTGGCGCGCGAGCTGCAGGCGCAAGGCGTTCAGGTAGCCTGGTTGGGTACCGCCAAAGGTATTGAGGCCCGTCTGGTGCCGGGTGCGGGTATTGCCCTGCATTATCTGTCCGTGCAGGGCGTGCGGGGCCGCGGTATGGCCGGCCTTCTGAAGGCGCCATTTCTGATTCTGGCGGCCATCTGTCAGGCGCTGGCGGTGATCTGGCGGTTCAAGCCGGATGTGGTGGTGGGCTTTGGCGGGTTTGCCTCCGGCCCTGGTGGTATTGCGGCAAAACTGTTGTGGAAACCGTTGGTCATTCACGAACAGAATGCCATCCCGGGCACGACAAATCGTTACCTGGCGCCTTTGGCGCAATCGGTACTCACTGCCTTCCCGACTGGCCTGAAAGGAGCGCAGGAAGTCGGCAACCCAGTGCGTCGTGAGCTGGCGACCCTGGCAGCGCCCGCGGAGCGTTTCAGCGCGCGGGGCGAGCAGCCGCTGCGGCTTCTGGTGCTGGGTGGCAGCCTGGGGGCGCAGGCCATTAACGAACAGGTGCCCGAAGCGTTGGCCCGACTTGCACCTGACACCCGCCCGGTGGTGTGGCATCAAAGTGGCGCGGCCCATCAGGACGCCACCCGGTCGCACTATGATGCTGCCGGCGTGGACGCTCGGGTGGATGCGTTCATTGATGATATGGCCGAGGCCTACGCCTGGGCGGACTGGGTGATCTGTCGAGCCGGCGCACTGACAATTTCAGAGTTGATGACAGTGGGGTTGGCGGCGTTGTTGATTCCGTTCCCCTACGCCATTGACGATCATCAGACGCACAATGCGGCCGTGTTGGTTAATGCCGGCGCCGCGCTGGCGGTCTCGCAAAAAGATCTGGACGGTGAAAAGCTGGCGGCCTTGATGCGGGAAGAGTTTGCCGAGCGCAATCGCCTGCGCGCCATGGCCGAGCGTGGCCGCCAACTGGCACGACCCGAAGCGGCACGAGTGGTCGCCGAGCAATGCATTGCCCAAACCGAGGTCAATCGTGGATAAAGCCATTCAATATTACGAAGTTCCGGAGATGCGCCGCATTCGACGCATTCACTTTATCGGCATCGGCGGTGCGGGTATGAGTGGTATTGCGGAGGTGCTGATCAATCAGGGCTATGAGATTACCGGCTCCGATCTGAAAGCCTCCGGCACCACCCGTCGCCTCGAGGCGATGGGGGCAAAAGTGTTTATCGGCCACCGCGAAGAGAACGTGGTGGATGCGCACGTTGTGGTCAACTCCAGCGCGGTGAAAGCGGACAACCCGGAGATGGTCAGCGCCCGCGAGCGGCGCATACCCATCGTGCGACGCGCCGAGATGCTCGGCGAATTGATGCGCTATCGCCACGGTATTGCGGTGGCCGGCACTCACGGTAAAACCACCACTACCAGCCTGATGGCATCGGTGCTGGCGGCCGGCGGGCAACACCCGACTTTCATCATTGGCGGCCTGGTCAATAGTGCGGGCAGCAACGCTCAGTTGGGGGCCAGTCGCTACCTGGTGGCGGAAGCGGACGAAAGTGATGCGTCCTTCCTGCACCTGCAGCCCATGGTGGCGGTGGTGACCAACATCGATGCGGATCACATGGACACCTATGGGGGCGACTTCAACCAGTTGAAGCGCACCTTTATCGAATTCATTCACAACCTGCCGTTCTACGGACTGGCGGTGTTGTGCGGGGATGACCCGGTAGTGCGCGACATCATCCCATCGCTGTCGCGCCCGATATTGACCTATGGCTTTGAGGCCCACTGTGATTTTCGGGCGATCAATGTCAGCAAGGACAAGATGCAGACCCGCTTTGAAGTCGAGCGTCCGGACCACAAAGAGCCGTTGGCGATTGAGCTCAATATTCCCGGGTTGCACAACGTATTGAATGCGACGGCAGTAGTGGCGGTCGCCACCGATGAAGGCCTGAGCGATCAGGCCATTCAGGACGGGCTGAAACACTTTGCCGGTGTGGGACGTCGCTTCCAGGTGTATGGCCACTACCAGGTCGAGAACGGCGAAGCCATGTTGGTGGACGACTACGGGCATCACCCCCGCGAAGTGGCAGCGACGATTGCGGCCATTCGCGATGGTTGGCCGGATCGCCGCTTGGTGATGGTCTATCAGCCGCACCGCTACACGCGGACCCGGGATCTGTACGAAGACTTTGTGGACGTGTTGTCCTCGGTTGATGCGCTGGTGTTGTTGGAAGTGTACAGCGCTGGCGAAGACCCCATCCCGGGCGCGGATGGCCGCCACTTGAGCCGCAGCATTCGGATGCGCGGTGCGGTCGAGCCGATATTTGTCGAGTCGGTGGATGATGTGCCCGATGTGATTCGGGATATCGTCAAGCCGGGCGATATTGTGATTACTCAGGGTGCCGGTAACGTCGGCGCTCTGGCAGGTGAACTCGCCCAGCGCAAGTTGCGCTAGGCCCTTGAGGTATTGATCGAAGTGAACACAGAAGCAA
Organism: Marinimicrobium sp. UBA4509; assembly: GCF_002388575.1. Lineage (NCBI taxonomy): Bacteria > Pseudomonadati > Pseudomonadota > Gammaproteobacteria > Cellvibrionales > Cellvibrionaceae > Marinimicrobium > Marinimicrobium sp. UBA4509. The sequence continues at coordinate 36,343 of NZ_DGMV01000087.1, read as the reverse complement.
ACAACACAATGTCCGCTGCCTCCGCCGGGTTCAATCCGGGTCGGGTGGGCGTGTTGTACGGCGGAACCTCGGCCGAGCGGGAAATTTCCCTGCAGACCGGGGCCGCGGTGTTGGACGCATTGCGCCAGTCCGGTGTGGACGCGGTGGGGATTGATATCGGAGCGGATGCCATTGCCCAGTTACAGGCCACGCCCATGGACGTGGCGTTTATCGCCCTGCACGGCCCCGGCGGTGAAGACGGTCGCATTCAGGGGGTGCTCGAGTATATGGGCATTCCCTACACCGGCAGCGATGTGTCAGCCTCGGCATTGGCGATGGACAAGCTGCGCAGTAAACAACTGTGGGCGGGTATTGGTTTGTCCACACCCGAGTTTGCCGTGGTCAATGCGGACAGCGATTGGGATCAGATTCTGAAAAATCTCGGTGGTGACGCCATTGTGAAGCCGGCCCACGAGGGTTCCAGCATTGGTATGGCCCGGGTGCAGAGTGGTGCCGAATTGGCCCAGGCCTATCGGGATGCGGCGCATTACGACGGCAGCGTGTTGGTTGAACGCCTGATTACCGGCAGTGAATACACGGTGGCCATTCTCGACGGTGAGGCACTGCCTCCCATCAAGCTGGAAACGGACCACCGCTTTTACGATTACGACGCCAAATACTTGGCCGACGACACCCGTTACCTGTGCCCCTGCGGCCTGGATGCAGAGCGCGAGCAGGGGCTCAAGGCGCTCGCCTTGCAGGCATTCAACAGCCTCGGTTGTCGGGGCTGGGGCCGGGTGGATGTGATGGCCGACCACCTGGGTAACTTCTATTTACTGGAAGTGAACACCGTGCCGGGCATGACCAGCCACAGTCTGGTGCCGATGGCGGCACAGGCCGCCGGCTTGAGTTTCGCCGAGCTGGTGGTGCGGATTGTGCGAGCCTGCCAGACGGAGTCATGAAGTCCGGTTCGGTAAAACGGATTCCCGGGCAGGGCAGAGTGACGCCGCGCGGCGCCACCCGCAAAAGCCAACCCCGAAAGGACTGGGGGGCCATGCTCAGGGGAGGGCGCCGATGGATTGGCCCGGTGTTACTGGTGGGTGTATTGATCGGCGCGGGAGGCTGGTTGATCGAGCCGATCAGCGGATGGTTGAACCGGCCGGTCGCCGAAGTGAGTGTCGAGGGAACGTTTCGCTACCTGAGCCGTAAGCGGATCGAAACGTTACTGAGTGATCAACTGGGGGAAGGATTCTTGCAGCTGGATCTCGCGGCGATAAAGGAGGCACTGGAAGCGGAGCCCTGGGTGGCCCAGGCCGCATTGACAAGGCGTTGGCCGGATCTGCTGCACGTGAAAATTATTGAGGAGGAGCCGATTGCCCGTTGGGGTGAGATCGGGTTCCTGGATCGCGGCGGAGATATCATTGCCGTTGACGATCAATCGGCACTGGCGCATTTGCCCCTGCTGGCCGGATCGGATGCGGATGCCGTGGCGATGATGGAGCGTTACCAGGATCTGGCGCAGATGCTGCGTCATCGGGGGCTGAGTATTCAGTCGCTGAGAAGTGATCGGAAAAATGCCTGGCGCCTGACACTGAGCGATGGAGTTGCCCTGGTGATCGGACGGGATCAGGTGCTGGAGAAGATGCAGCGGTTCGCCACGGTCTATGACCGGCAGTTGAGCGAGCGCTGGGACGACATAGAGCAGGTAGATTTACGCTATCACAACGGGGTGGCGGTCGCCTGGAAAGCACAACAGGAAGAAGCAGAAACGCAATGATGGAAAACTGTGACATGCAAAAGAGGTTCGCATAATGGCCCATGTAGCTGACAGCAAGATGATTGTCGGTCTGGATATCGGTACATCCAAAGTCGTCGCTATAGTCGGTGCCATTACTCCCGAGGGCGAATTGGAAGTGGTGGGGATCGGCTCACACCGCTCCAGCGGACTCAAGAAGGGTGTGGTGGTGAATATCGAATCGACCGTGCAGTCCATTCAACGGGCGATCGAGGAGGCGGAGCTGATGGCCGGCTGCCAGATTCACTCGGTCTACGCCGGTATTGCCGGCAGCCATATCCGCAGCCTGAACTCCCACGGCATCGTGGCGATCAAGGACCGGGAAGTGTACCCCCAGGATCTGGAGCGGGTGATTGATGCCGCCCAGGCCGTGGCCATTCCGGCGGACCAGAAAATCCTGCACATTCTTCCGCAGGAATTTCTGATCGACGATCAGGAGGGTGTCAAAGAGCCGCTGGGCATGTCCGGTGTTCGTCTGGAGGCGAAGGTTCACCTGGTCACCTGTGCGGTAAATGCGGCGCAGAACATAGAGAAATGCATTCGGCGCTGTGGGCTGGAAGTGGAAGACATCATTCTCGAGCAGCTCGCCTCAAGCTTTTCGGTGCTGACCGAAGATGAAAAAGAGCTGGGTGTCTGCGTGGTGGATATCGGTGGCGGCACGACCGATATTGCGGTGTTCAAGGAGGGGGCCATTCGTCACACCGGCGTGATTCCCATCGCCGGTGATCAGGTGACCAATGACATCGCCATGGCGTTCCGTACCCCGACGCCCCACGCGGAAGAAATCAAAATCAAATACGCCTGCGCCCTGGCGAAGCTGACCGGTCCCGATGAAACCATCAAGGTGCCGAGCGTGGGCGATCGCGAGCCGCGGGATCTGTCCCGCCAGGCCTTGGCCGAAGTGGTTGAACCGCGCTACGACGAGCTGTTTACGCTGGTGCAGGCGGAGCTTCGGCGCAGTGGCTTTGAAGATCTGATTGCCGCCGGCATCGTGCTGACCGGGGGCACCGCGAAAATGGAGGGTGTGGTTGAACTGGCAGAAGAAATTTTCCACATGCCGGTGCGCCTGGGTGCGCCCCAGAACACTCGCGGTCTCAAAGATATTGTCAACAACCCCATTTATTCAACCGGCGTGGGCTTACTGCAATACGCCATCAAGCAACAGCAAGAGGGGAGGGCCATCACGCATGTCCGAGACAACGACGACTCCTGGTTCGGTCGCTTGAAAAAACTGTTTCAAAGTCATTTTTAAATTACCGTTTGCTCATTTTGTTACTTCAATAATTTTTAATTTGGTAAAGGAAAAGGGGAAATACTATGTTCGAGCTCGTAGACAACATCCCGCAAAATGCCGTGATTAAAGTCATTGGTGTCGGTGGTGGCGGTGGCAACGCCGTCAAGCACATGATCGACAGCAACATCGAGGGCGTGGAGTTCATCTGCGCCAATACCGACGCACAGGCGCTCAAGGACATCGACTCGCGCACCGTACTGCAACTGGGTCACAGCATGACCAAGGGCCTGGGTGCGGGCGCCAACCCCGAAGTGGGCCGTCAGGCCGCCATGGAAGACCGTGAGCGCATCGCCGAAGTACTGCGCGGCGCCGACATGGTGTTCATCGCTGCCGGTATGGGCGGCGGCACCGGTACCGGTGGGGCGCCGATCGTGGCCGAAGTGGCCCGCGATCTGGGCATCCTGACCGTGGCGGTGGTCACCAAGCCGTTCCCCTTCGAAGGTCGCAAGCGCATGGTCGTCGCCGACGCCGGCATCAAGGAGCTGCAGGAGCGGGTGGACTCACTGATCACCATCCCGAACGAAAAACTGCTCTCGGTGCTGGGTAAGTCCACCAGCCTGCTGGATGCGTTCAAGGCCGCCAACAACGTCCTGCTCGGCGCGGTACAGGGTATTGCCGACCTGATCATCCGTCCGGGCATGATCAACGTCGACTTCGCCGACGTGCGCACGGTGATGTCCGAAATGGGCATGGCGATGATGGG
>NZ_DGMV01000087.1:29461-32363 GCF_002388575.1 Marinimicrobium sp. UBA4509 | reverse complement strand
CGGTACCGTGATCGATCCCGAAATGTCCGACGAGCTGCGGGTCACCGTCGTGGCCACGGGCCTGGGCGTCCCCGCAAAGGAAGAAAAGCCCGCCGGTAAAACCAAGGTGGTGGTAGACAATACCCGCCGCAAAAACACCGGTGAAGTGGACTACAGCAGTTACGAGCGCCCCACGGTCATGCGCCAGAACGCTCAGGCCACCGGGCAGGCCACGGCGACCGCACCGGCAACCGAGAAAGAACTGGAGTATCTGGACATTCCGGCTTTCCTGCGCCGTCAGGCGGATTGAGAGGTCTGAATTGCTCTCTGGAATATTGGTCGGAAAGAGTCAATAGTCTGAGGCAATGGAAGGGGTTGTGAACTTTGTATAGAACCTTTGCCCTGGTTGTTGTCATAGTTCACGCCCGTTGCAACCGGCGAGCCGGGTCGAGTTCAGGCCCGCACGCCGGTTGGGCGGAGAACGGTCAGGATCTGAGAGGTTGAAACGTGATCTGTGTCACGGATTGCCGCGCTAGAGGGTCCGCAAACCGTAAAAAGAGGTAAATGTCACCAAAATGGTGCATGTTCAGCGCTATTTCAGTAGTGACTGAAATGAAAAATTGTTACAATTGCGTCCTTTTTACAACTCGGCAGCAGCGCCTCACAAGGGGGCTTATGCCACAGCCAAAGGTGGGCTACTCAGGGTAATGATCAGACAACGCACGCTCAAAAATGCCATCCGGGCCACCGGTGTTGGCTTGCACACCGGTCAGAAAGTATATCTGACCCTTCTGCCGGCACCTGCGGATGCCGGAATCGTGTTCCGCCGGGTCGATCTGGATCCGGTCGTTGAGATCGAAGCCAAAGCCGAAAACGTCGGCGATACCACGCTGTCCACGACCCTGGTCAAGGGCGATGTGCGGGTATCTACCGTTGAGCACCTGCTTTCCGCTATGGCCGGACTCGGCATTGATAATGCCATCGTTGAGGTCAGCGCGCCAGAAGTGCCTATTATGGACGGTAGCGCCGGGCCCTTTGTGTTCCTGATTCAGTCCGCTGGTATTCAGGAGCAGGCGGCGGCCAAGAAGTTTATCCGGATCAAGAAGCCGGTAACGGTTGAAGAAGGCGACAAGGTGGCGAGTTTCCTGCCCTTCGATGGCTTCAAGGTCACCTTTTCCATTGACTTCAACCACCCGGTGTTTGAGGGGCGCAACTTGCAGACGTCCGTGGACTTCTCCAGCACCTCATTTGTGAAGGAAGTCAGCCGCGCTCGAACCTTTGGCTTTATGCACGAGATCGAGTACCTGCGCTCCAAAGGTCTGGCGAAAGGTGGTAGCGTCGACAACGCTATTGTCGTGGACGACTACCGGATTCTGAACGAAGACGGTCTGCGTTACGAGGATGAGTTCGTCAAGCACAAGGTGCTCGACGCCATTGGCGACCTGTACTTGCTGGGTAACAGCCTGATTGGCGAGTTCCGGGCCCACAAGTCAGGTCACGGCCTGAATAACAAGTCCCTGCGTCAGCTCATTGCCCAGCGCGATGCCTGGGAAGTGGTGACATTTGAAGACGAAAGCACCGCGCCGATCTCTTACATGAAGCCGCTGTTGGCGGTGTAAATCGGCGGGAAACGCTCGCGAATCCCGATTCGCCCGAAAGGCCGCGCTGGTGACAGCGCGGCCTTTTCATTCCGGGTACACCAGCTCCAAATAGCCGAAAAGTTGGTAATTCAGGGCTTTATATGCCATATTTGGCGATTGATTCCGGGCTCAGCGCTTCGTCTTGATTCGCTGAGATGCCCCAAATAACATAACACGTTGAAATTCATGGATTTTTCTTTGGTTGACGATGCTGTTTAGTGCCGACAGCTATAAGTGAACCAAAATTAGACGGATTTGATATAGATAATCGGCATAAAATGCCGATTAGTACTGTGCAATCCGGACACAAAAACGGGTAATATCCGCTTCATGAAGATCATTATTGTCAGTAAACAGCACGGCCAGACGCGCAGCATCTCCTTGGGTGGCTGGACGCGTGCACTGCTGTCCATCTGCCTGCTGGGGATGCCGGTCACGGCGGCCGGGGTGTTGGGTGCGCAGTGGCTGAGCTCGCTCAATGGCAATAGTGATGTCTTTACCGCCGAGTCCCGGCGGGCGTGGGAAGCCACCCTGGCCGAGCAGCAGGCGCAAGTGGAAGAAACCCGCGAGCATGCCCGGTCCCAAGTGGCCGCGTTGACACTGAGGGTTGCCGAGCTACAGGCCCGTCTGATGCGTCTGGATGCGTTGGGTGAGCACCTGACCAGCCTCGCCAACCTGGATGAAGGTGAGTTTGACTTCAGTCAGCCGCCCGCCCTGGGTGGCCCGGAAACCGCCACCATCGGTGATCCCTACACCCCCCCCGATTTCATCAGCGTGATCGATCAGCTGTCCAATCAGATCGAGAACCGCGAACAGCAGCTCGCCACCCTGGATGCCCTGCTGGCCAAGCGCAAGTTGCAGGACGACATCTTTATCGCCGGTCGCCCGATCAAGAAAGGCTGGATGTCCTCGCGCTTTGGCCGTCGCACCGACCCATTCACCGGTCAGGTGGCGTGGCACGGTGGCGTGGATTTTGCCGGTAAAGACGGCTCCGAAATCATCTCGGTGGCCGCCGGTGTGGTTACCTGGTCGCAAGATCGCCATGGCTACGGCCAGATGGTGGAAATCAATCATGGCGGCGGTTTTACCACGCGCTATGCGCACAACAAAGAAAACCTGGTCAAAGTCGGTGATGTGGTCAAAAAAGGCCAGGTCATCGCTCTGATGGGCTCCAGCGGCCGCTCTACCGGCCCACACGTGCACTTCGAGGTGTACAAAAACGGTCGTGCGGTGGATCCGGCGACTTATATCCATCGCGCCAGCCGTTAATTTCCCTCCCTCCC
>NZ_DGMV01000087.1:23814-29304 GCF_002388575.1 Marinimicrobium sp. UBA4509 | reverse complement strand
TCGCAAGCCACATTCGGTTTACTCGTCGGTTTTCCGACGAGGTGACAGTCGTTCACCCGCAAATTGCTCAAGTACGGTAATAACAATGATCGGTAAATTAGTGAAGTCCCTGTTCGGCTCGAAGAACGAGCGCGAATTGAAGCGTATGCGCAAAACAGTCGCCAAAATCAACGAGATGGAAGGCGAGCTGGAAGCGCTCAGTGATGAGGCCCTGGCGGCCAAGACAACGGAATTCAAACAACGCTTTGAGCAGGGGGAAACCCTGGATCAACTGCTGCCGGAAGCGTTCGCGGTGGTTCGCGAGGCCAGTAAGCGGGCGTTGGGTCTGCGTCACTTCGACGTTCAGATGATCGGGGGGATGGCCCTGCACCAGGGCAAGATTTCCGAAATGCGTACCGGTGAGGGTAAAACCCTGGTCTCCACCTTACCCTGTTACCTGCACGCCCTGACCGGCCGTGGCGTCCACGTGGTCACGGTGAACGATTACCTGGCATCCCGAGACGCCGCCTGGATGGGCAAGGTCTACCAGAAGCTGGGCATGACCGTGGGCGTCATCCGCTCCATGCAGCCCTCCGCCGACAAGCGCGACGCTTACGCGGCGGATATAACCTACGGCACCAACAACGAGTTCGGCTTTGATTATCTGCGCGATAACATGGCCCTCAGTCTGAAGGATAAAGTCCAGCGGCCGCTCAACTTCGCCGTGGTGGACGAAGTGGATTCGATCCTGATTGACGAGGCGCGTACCCCGCTCATCATCTCCGGTGCGGCAGAGAACAGCTCCGAGCTGTATATGCGCATGTGCAAGCTGATTCAGAACCTGAATCCGGTGCCGGAAGAGGGTGAGGATGGCGATTACACGGTCGATGAAAAAAGCCGCCAGGTTGAGTTGACCGAGCAGGGACACCAGAAAGTGGAAGACCTGCTGTCCCGTTCCGGACTGTTGCCGGAGGGAGAGAGCCTCTATGCCGCGAACAATCTGGGGCTGCTGCACCACGTCAACTCCGCCCTGCGCGCTCGTGCGCTGTTCCATCGGGATGTGGAATACATCGTACAGAACAATCAGGTGGTGCTTATCGATGAGCACACCGGGCGCACCATGGCGGGTCGCCGGCTGTCCGAAGGCCTGCACCAGGCCATCGAGGCCAAAGAGGGCGTGCCGATCCAGAGCGAGAGCCAGACGCTGGCCTCGACCACCTTCCAGAATTACTTCCGCCTGTATCCCACACTGTCCGGTATGACCGGTACGGCCGATACCGAGGCGTTTGAATTTCGGGAGATTTACGGTCTGGACGTGGTGGTGATTCCCACCAACAAGCCCAAGCAGCGCATTGACCTAAATGATCTGGTGTATCTCACGGTCGAGGAAAAGTACGACGCAATTGTTGAAGACATCAAAAAATACCAAGCGCAGAAGGCCCCGATTCTGGTCGGCACCGCATCCATCGAGACGTCGGAAGAAATGTCCAGCCGCTTGAAAAAAGCGGGCATAGACCACCAAGTGCTCAACGCCAAGTACCACGAGCAGGAAGCGGAAATCATCGCTCAGGCCGGCCGACCGGGCGCGGTAACCATTGCCACCAACATGGCCGGTCGGGGTACCGACATCGTACTCGGCGGCAACTGGGAAGCCGAAGTCGCCAAGCTGGACAACCCCACCGATGCCCAGATCGAGCAGATCAAAAGCGAGTGGAAAAAGCGTCACGAGCAGGTGATTGAGGCCGGTGGTCTGCATATCATCGGTACCGAACGTCACGAATCGCGCCGCATCGACAATCAGTTGCGCGGCCGGGCCGGTCGTCAGGGGGACCCGGGGGTCACCCGTTTCTACCTGTCGATGGAAGACAGCCTGATGCGGATTTTCGCTTCAGACCGCATTCGGGGCTTCATGCAGGCCCTGGGTATGGAGAAGGGCGAAGCGATCGAGCACCGTATGGTGAACAACGCTATCGAAAAGGCTCAGCGCAAGGTGGAAGGGCGCAACTTCGACATCCGCAAACAGTTGTTGGAGTTTGATAACGTCGCCAATGACCAGCGGCAGGTGGTGTATCAGCAGCGCAACGAGCTGCTCGAAGCCGAAACGATCACCGACACCATCAACTCGGTGCGCTTTGATGTGGTCGATGAGATCATCAGCGAACACATTCCGCCCCAGAGTCTGGAAGAACAGTGGGATGTGACGGGTCTGGAGAAGCGTCTGGAGCAGGAGTTCGGGCTGCGGCTGCCGCTGGCCAAGTGGCTGGATGAGGACGATCAGTTACACGAGGAAAAGCTGCGCGAAAAACTCCAGACGGAAGTGCAGGGTGCCTACGACGCCAAGTGTGCGCGTATCGGGCCGGTGATGACCGAGATCGAAAAGCAGGTGATGTTGCAGGTACTGGACAATGCCTGGAAAGAGCAATTGGCCAACATGGATCACTTGCGTCAGGGCATTAACCTGCGCTCCTATGCTCAGAAGAACCCCAAACAGGAATACAAGCGCGAAGCGTTTTATCTGTTCCAGGGCATGCTGGATAAAGTGAAGCATGAAGTGATTCACCTGCTGGCCCGTGTGGAGCCGGTGACCCGGGAGCAGATGGAGGAGATGGAGCGCAAGCGGCGCGAAGAGCGCGAACGTCAGAAGATGCAGCTGCAGCACGACGAGGTGTCGGCCCTGAGCGGTGGTCGCCAACAGGCGGCGGAGCAGCCGGCGGGCGAGGGCGAGCCTGGCGGCCAGCCGTTCGTGCGCGACGGACGCAAAGTGGGCCGCAACGATCCGTGCCCCTGCGGTTCCGGCAAGAAATACAAGCAGTGTCACGGTAAGTTGAGCTGATTACGGTGGTTGTGTTGCGGTTTTGGTAACGGCGGATGCGGCTTCGCCTTATCCGCCCTACGCGAACTGCCAAGCTATCCGTAGGGCGGATAAGCGCAGCGCATCCGCCGTTACCCAACGTTGAGGCATCCCCTTCATTAAAACGGAGTTCCAAAAATGGCCGTTGGCGAATACCCCTTTCCCTCCATGCCCCCACTGGCCGGGATCAAACTGGCCACGGCCAGCGCCGGGATCAAAAAGCCCGGTCGCCAGGATGTGGTGTTGATCGAGCTGGCCGCTGGTACCCGCAGCGCCGGTGTGTTCACCCGCAACGCCTTTTGTGCCGCGCCGGTGACGCTGTGCCGCGAATACCTCAAACAGGCCAGCCCCCGCTACCTGGTGATCAACTCCGGCAACGCCAACGCCTGCACGGGCGAGCGGGGTCGGCGCGACGCCATCGCCACCAGTGAGGCCGTAGCCCAGTTGTCCGGTGTTCAGGCCGCTCAGGTACTGCCTTTCTCCACCGGTGTGATCGGGGAGCCGCTGCCGGTCAACAAGATCGTCAATGTGCTGCCCCAGGCTCATGCCGGGCTCAGCGAAAGCGGCTGGGAAGCAGCGGCCAAGGCGATCATGACCACCGATACCCGTCCCAAGGGTTATACCGCCAGCGTCGAACATCAGGGCAAAACCATCACGGTAAATGGTATTGCCAAAGGCGCAGGTATGATCAAGCCGAACATGGGCACCATGCTTGCCTATATTGCCACCGATGCGGATATCGCCCAGCCGGTGCTGGACGATTTGTGCAAGGAGGCCGCGAATAAATCCTTCAACCGGATCACCATCGACGGCGATACCTCCACCAACGATTCCTGCATTCTGATGGCTACCGGGCAATCCGGTGCTGAGGCAATCACCGAGGCCTCTGGCGATCTGTACGAGAAAGTGCGTGGGCTGATCATTGGTGCCCATGAATACCTCGCCAAGTGCATCGTTGCGGACGGCGAGGGGGCGACTAAGTTTGTCACTCTGGCGGTCAGCGGCGGCGCCAGTCAGGACGAGTGTCTGCAGGTGGGTTATGCGGTGGCGCATTCGCCGCTGATCAAGACCGCCCTGTTCGCCTCGGACCCCAACTGGGGGCGGATTGTGGCGGCGGTAGGCTATGCCGGCGTGCCGGGGCTGGACGCCAACAAGGTTCGCATCCACCTGAACGACACACTGATTGTCGAAGACGGTGGACGCGCCGAGGGGTATACCGAAGAGCAGGGCCAGGCGGTCATGGATCAGGCGGAAATCACCATCCGCATTGACCTCGGCCGCGGCGCTTGTGCGGAAACCCTCTGGACCACCGATCTGTCCCACGAGTACGTGCGCATCAACGCCGACTACCGGAGCTGATTCCATGGGTTCGGTGGTACGAGTGGCGGTGGGTGTGATTCAGGACCCACAGGGTCGAATCCTGATTGCCCGCCGTCCCGAGCACGTGCACCAGGGCGGCCTCTGGGAGTTTCCCGGGGGCAAGGTCGATGAGGGGGAAACGCTGGCGGATGCCCTCGCTCGGGAGCTGGCGGAAGAACTCTCGATAGAGGTGCGCGCCAGCGAACCGCTGATCGATATTCGCCACGACTACCCGGACAAGTCCGTGCTGCTACAGGTATGCCGGGTGACCGATTTTTCGGGCGAGGCGCGTGGCAACGAGGGCCAGCCGGTGCGCTGGGTCGAGCCGGCAGCCTTACCCGACTACCGCTTCCCCGAGGCCAACCGGCCGATCCTTCATGCCATTCGTCTGCCACAAAAGATATTGATTACCGGTTCCGCCAACTCGGAGGCAGACTGGTGGCAGCGCCTGGAGCGGGCGTTGACCAATGGCCACTCCTGGATTCACTTGCGTGCCCCGGAGCTGTCGGCCGACGCGTATCGGGCTCGGGCCCTACAGGCGCAAGTGCTGTGTGCCCGGTTCGGTGCCACACTGATCGCCCATGGCCCGGAAGATCGCGGTCTGAGCGGGCTGGCTGGCTGGCATATGAACGCCGAGGCGTTGCGGCACTGTGAGCGGCGCCCGTTGGGGCTTTCGGGTTGGTGGGGCGCGTCCTGCCATACCCCGGAGGAGCTGGAGCAGGCGGTTCGCCTGGGTGTGGACTACGTGTTTCTGTCCCCGGTACAGGTTACCCAAAGTCACCCGGATACCGAGCCTCTGGGCTGGGCGCGTTTTGCCGAATGGACGGCCGGAGTGCCCCTGCCGGTGTACGCCCTGGGCGGTGTGGGGCCCGAGGCCCTGCCGCAGGCAAAAGCCGCCGGGGCGCAGGGCATCGCGGGTATAGGGTACGCCTGGTAGGTTCTCGTGTCAGAGGGGCTGATCGTTCTCATCAAGGATCACCGGATCGCCCGGAATCTTGTGGCCTTCACTGGCCCATTCGCCCAGATCGATCATTTTGCAGCGTTCGCTGCAGAAGGGGCGGTAGGGATAATCCTCACTCCAGACAATCGTTTCGCCGCAGGTCGGGCAGTCCAGTTTGATGGGCTCGGGGGTCGGGTCAGTCATGGCTCGGGTCCGCAGTCACTCAATGGGCGGCCGTTATAGCACCGCCCGGCAGGTCAATTCAATCCCGTTGACGGATAATGGTCAACTGGATGGTGCCTACCCTGAATCCCCACTTGCGCAGGGTGGACTGGTTGATGATGGTGTCCTCGTCGACCCG
>NZ_DGMV01000087.1:2754-23699 GCF_002388575.1 Marinimicrobium sp. UBA4509 | reverse complement strand
CGACCCGCCACATCCAGTCCTCGACGTTCAGTGCCAGTTTGCGGTCTTTGTAGTCCACTTCGAGGACGTAATCCATTTTCAGGGCATTGCCGCTGGTTTCCGCCCGGCCCTCGCCGAGCACATCGCCGGCGGTGGCCTTGTAGCTGCCGTCTTCCTGAGGCTCCAGGGTCCAGTTGCGATGCTGGATTTCGCCATCGTCAAACTCGAAGCGCTCGGCCAGGCGACCGACACCCTCGTCATCCCAACTCGCTTCGATGGTCGCGTTGAAGTAGCGGGTCACCGTGCCACCGCGACTTTTCAGCACCCCGTGGGCCGTCAGGGACCCCTGAAAGAAATCTTCCAGCGTCAGGGCGGGTTCATTTCCCGCGTACTCCTGTACCTCGGTGGAGGAACAGGCCCCCAGTGTCAGTACCAGGCTCAATAAAAGCGCGCGCATAATTCTCTCCCCAGCCAGCGTGCCCATGGGTTTTACCTCAGAACAGGTCGGTAAAGGTGATGCCCAGGCCGATGGCGTTGGTATGGTGGTCATAGTCAATCAGGCTGTGGCCATAGCCGCTGAACACCTTCAGATAACCGCGCACGGTGGAGGAAACCGGAAAACTGTACCCCAGCTCCACCGCGCCGCGATTGTTCGAGCGCAGGTTATTGCGCAGCATCAGGCTCACTATGTTGTCTTTACGATGCCAGGCGGCAGACAGTTCAAAGTTGCCCATGTATTTGTGAATATCCGGATTGTCATCGCCGGTGGGGTCATCGGGGCCGTCGCCCTCGCTCTCCGGAATGCGGTACCAGGGGTTGAACGAAAACGCGAAGGGACCGCGTTCGAACACGCTGTTGACCATGATCCGGTCCCAACTGCGGGACAGATCGCCGCTCTGGCCATTGGACTGGTGGGTGATCATCACTTCGTTGAGCACATTGCGAAACCCGAAAATGTTCCAGTCGTTGACGAAACTCAGAATCAGTTCGGGTTGATGGTTGGTTTCCCGGAAGGGGCGGGAGATCTCCCGGTAGTAGGCCTGCCAGAGCGAGTGATTGGTGTAGGCCATGTACAGGTGGCCGTTGTCGCCGAAAATTCCCTCACGGATCAGGATTTTGACGCTCAGTTGAAACTCCACTTCGGTGCTCTGCTGGCTGGCGAGTGACGTGCCGGCCTCGGCGTAGGGGGCGGTGTTGCGTTCCTCCTGGTAGCTGACCGGGAGCAGGTAATTGCGCTTGTGGGGGGTGAGCAGAAAGCGGTTGGCGCGATTGAGCGCTTCCATGTTCAGGCGCCGCTCCAGCAGGCGACTGTTGCCACTGGGGTCGTCTTCCTGACCCGCGGTATCATCGCTCATGGCCGCCAGTGCCTGGCTGATGGCATCGCGCTGGCTGGAGTCTTCGCGCGCCAGGGTACTACATACGTCGCGTAGGCCATTGATTGACATGTCCCGGCCCGCGACGGTCACGGCAATCCTTAGGCACTGGTCCATTTCCTCGTCGGATAACTCCGTGCGGGTTGGCTCAGAGGCGTCATTGGCGTACACAGGGGCACAGAATACGAACAACCACAGTGAGAGTCGGGGCAAGCGCATGCAAAGGCAATCCTTGGGGTGACGATCAATAGCCCAAGGATACAGCAAACCGTCTGACAGTTTGAGAAACGGGACGCGCTTTAGGAGGTTTCGGGACGAACTGGCGCGCCAGTTTGCATCCAGCGCTCCAGATCCTGCTCGAGCCACTGGTTCAGAAGGACGATGCCGTTCTCCACCACCTGCAGGTAGACGTCAATAATGTCGGTTGCCACCTGGAACAGCCGGTTGCTGTCGGCGGTGATCGGCCCGCCGCCGAGCACGTCGCCCTCCACCATATTGAGCAGAAACATCAGTTTGAGCTCGTACCGCTTGAGTTCACCCAACTGGCCGAATTCCGGGCCGAGCACCTGTTCCAGGCGGCGGATCTGGTGGCGCAGCTTCTCGTTGTTGACCTGGGTGTTCTGGATGACGTATCGCAGCTTGCCGTCGTGGTGAGAGTCACAGTGGCCGACCGCCGCCGCATAACTGGACAGGGCCCGGATACGCCCGATCTGCTCGACCACGCCGGGCAACATCCGGGTGGAGAAGTGCAGTAACTCCAGCATCTGCACCCGGGTGGGCGCGTCGGCGTCGGAGTGATCCGAGGGGGCGGAGAGAGGCGCTTCGAGCGGGCGGGAAAGGCTGACCAGCATGGCCAGTAGCTGCTCGACCAGGTGGCAGTGCAGCTCGTAGTTGTCGATCACGCTGTCATCGTGCCAGTCCCGGCTGATGGTCAGCCAGGCGGTGTGCAGGTTTTCCCGCTCCCGTTCGCTGAGCAGATCGCTGCCCAGGGTGAACGCCTGCAGTGCCAGCAGGCGGCGCTCCAGGGTCTGTTGGAGTCGCTCAAAGTCAGGTTCAAATTGTCGGTTGCCCCCGAGCAGGGCCATGCTCATGCCCCGGTGTCGCTGCACTCCCTTGATCATATGGATCAATTGGCGGATCAACGACAGAGCATCCTGCCGGCGTCGGTAGTCCTGGACAAAGCGCGCAAACGGGGCGCGATCTATGCGAGCTTGTGGGGCATCAGTGACGTTCATTTGCGCTGTCATGGTGCATGCAGTATCCGGGTTTGAGGCGTCCGGGCCCGATAACCGGTGTGTTATCGGGGGCGGCGGTCGTCTTGTCATATCATTCAGCAACACTTGTGCCAGAGGTTGCCCTTGTGTGGCGTCAGACCTACTGACTTACGCTCGGGCCATGCAGCGGATGGCGGCAGCCGCCGCCGAGGTGCGGTTGTCCACACCGAGTTTGCGGAACACCTGCTCCAGGTGTTTGTTCACGGTACGCGGGCTCATGGAGAGAATCTGACCGATTTCCCGGTTGGTCTTGCCGTGGGCTATCCACAGCAGCACATCAGCCTCGCGGGTGGTGACACCAAAGATCTCTCGCAACCGATCCGTTTCGGATCCTTCCCCGGGTTGCTCCAATAGGCGCAGAAGGATGTCGGTGCCGCTCAGCGGTGCCAGGTATTCCAGGGTGAGTGCGGGAGACAGCCCTCGAAGAGGTAGTTTGTGTCCGGTTTGCGGCTGGTGGTTGAGCCATTCGCGTAACTGTCCGGCGAGTTGGTCCTGAGCCTGGGGCTGATTCAGTCCGGCGCGTTTCAGATGCGCCTGCACTTGTGGTGTGGTCCATAGCAGAGTGCCGCTGCGGTCAATGGCAAACAGGTATTGGCCGGCGGCGTCCAGCGCATTGTGCGCGCTCTGGGTAAGGCGGGCGTTGGTAATGTGCACCCGCATGCGTGCGACCAGCTCCTCGGGGTTGATCGGCTTGGTGATGTAGTCCACGCCTCCGGCGTTCAGCCCCTGAACCACGTGCTCGGTATCGCTCAGGCCGGTCATGAATATCACCGGAACATTGGTCAGGCGTGGGTTCTGTTTCAGCCGCTTGCAGGTTTCAAAGCCATCAATCTGGGGCATCAGAGCGTCCAGTAAAATGATGTCCGGCGTAATGTTCTGGGTGATGGTCAGCGCCTGTTGGCCCTCCAGTGCCACCAGCACGGTCATGTGTTCCGCCTCCAGTGCGTCGCTGAGCATGTGGATGCTTTCGATGGCATCGTCGACCACCAGAACCACGGGTTCAGAGGGGTTCTCGTTGGAGCTCATTGTCGGGTACCTGTAACAGTCGAATGATGGTTTCGAATTGGAATTGACCCGCCAATCGGGTCAGTGTCTGCACGAACTCTTCAGTGGCCAGGCCGTTCGCTTCCAGCTCCGCCAGGGCCTGCTGCAAGCCGCTTTTGTGGCCAATCAAAGCCAGCTTGCGTAGGGGTTGCAGATGCACTTCATCGGGCAGTGTCAGCGCGGTGATCCGCTTGTCGGAGCGGGGTGGTTGTGACGCAGGCGTACTGATCGCCACGGGTCGGGTGTGCCAGCGTAAATTGAGCTGTTGCCCCAACGTTTCCAACAGGCTGTTCAACCGTACCGGCTTGACGATATAGGCATCGTGCAGGGCAGTGTCCACGGCCTTGCCTTCGCTGGCATCGGCGGAAATCATCACCACAGGCTGGTAATAGTCCATGGCGCGAAGCTGGGCAACCAGCTCCCAGCCGTTGAGCCCGGGCATGGAGACATCCAACAGAATAAGATCCGGCGCCTCCTGTCGGACCCGGTCCAACACCGTGAGCGAATTGTCGACCTCAACGACATCAAACCCCAACGGTGTCAGCATGGCGTGCACCAGTTGGCGGTGCGAGGCCTCGTCATCCACCACCATGACGCGCTTGGCCTCGCCCCGGTAACCCTGAATGTCCTGGGCCTCGGTCGGCGCTATGTCCGAGGCGCCCCGAATGCGGCTCATCATCAGTGTCACTTTAAAGACGCTGCCTTGCCCGGGAGTACTCTGCAGGCTGATGTCGCCGCCCATAATATCGGTCAGCAATTGGGTGATGGTCAGCCCCAACCCGGTACCGGATACCTGTTCTCCAGGGCGGCGGATGCGTTCAAACGGGCGGAATATCCGCTGCTGATCGTCGGGCGAAATGCCTTCGCCGGAATCTTCAATCGTGAACTCTGCCACGTCGCTGCGGTATTTGACCCTCATGCTGACCCGGCCGTGAGCGGTGTATTTGATCGCATTGGACAGCAGGTTGATCAGAATCTGCCGCAGGCGCTTTTCGTCGGCGCGAACCAGAGGAGGCAACGGATCCTGACAGTGGTACTCGAACTGCAACCCCTTGCCTTCCGCCTGCAGCCGAAACATGTGCACCAGTTGTTCCAGTAGCGGGCCGAGGCGGACCTGATCGCGATGAAGATCCAGTCGGCCCGCTTCGATTTTTGAAATATCCAGCAGGCCTTCGATCAGGTCGGCCAGGTGCTCGCCGCTGCGGCGAATGACGCCCAGGGCGTCGCGCCGGTGAGGGGGAATCGCCGGGTCTTTCTCGAGCAGTTGCGCATACCCCAGCACCGCGTTCAGTGGTGAGCGCAACTCGTGGCTGATGCCGGTAAGGTACCGGCTTTTGGCCTGATTGGCGGCGTCGGCCTGTTCCTTGGCCCGCTGCAACGCCTGGTCGGTCTGTTCGTGTGCGTCGATTTCCTCCATCAACAAGCGGGTCTGGCGCTGCGACTCTTCCTGGGCGACGACCCGACTTTCATGGGCCAGCACGAACAACCAACTCACGACACCGGTAATGATTACCAGAATGAAAAACACTTTCCAGAGCAGGGCCGCAAAGAGCATGGCGGATACTTCATCAGGGAAGGCTGTCTGTTGGTAAATCAAGGAGAGCAGCACACCCGAGAACCCGTTGATCCCAATAACCAGTAACAGGAAATTACCCAGGCGGGCATTGATGTCGGGTATCAGCCAGGAGGGCAGCCAGCGGTGCACCCAGTTGCGGATCTGTTCAGGGTAGCTGGCGCCGGGTTTACAGAAGTCGTTGCATCGGGCGTCCAACGAGCAGCATAACGAACAGATGGGGCCGTCGTAGGCGGGACAGTGGGTGACATCCTCTTTATCAAACCGGTGTTCACAGATGCAGCACTGGTGAGTGGCGGCCGTGGGCGTCAGGATAATTGGCTCGCGGGCGATGTAGTACCGCCCGCCGGTTCGCCAGGCGATCAGTGGAGCAATAACCAGAGCGCTCAACAGAGTGATGAAGTGCGAGAGCGCCTGGAAGGTTTCGCCCCAGAAGCCGAGATAACCGATCACGCCGATCAGGGTGGCGGTGATCATGGTGCCGACGCCCACGGGGTTGATGTCGTACAGATGGGCGCGCTTGAATTCGATATGGGGTGGACTGAACCCCAACGGCTTATTGATCACCAGATCGGCCACCAGAGTGCCCACCCAGGCAATGGCGATCAACGCGTATAGCCCCAGGGTGTTCTCCAGTGCCCGATAGACTCCCAGCTCCATGACCAGCAAGGCAATGGTGACATTGAACACCAACCAAACCACCCGCCCCGGATGACTGTGAGTAAGGCGGGAGAAGAAGTTGGACCAGGCGATGGACCCGGCGTAGGCGTTGGTCACATTGATTTTCAACTGCGACAGGATGACAAACAGTCCGGCGATGGCCAGGGCCGCCGTGGGCGACTGGGTGACGTAGCCAAAGGCCACCTGATACATGTGGGTTGGGTCAATCGCTTCGTTCGCGGACATGCCGTGTGACAAGGCCAGCACCGCCAGAAAGGAGCCCGCCATCATTTTGAGGGCTCCGATCACAATCCAGCCCGGTCCTCCGGCGCTCAGGGCCAGCCACCAACGGCGACGCTGTTCCGGTTTGGGTTCGGGCATAAAGCGAAGGTAATCCACTTGCTCGCCAATCTGGGCAATCAGGGAGAAGATGACCGCAGAGGCCGCCCCAAAAAGCAGCAGATCAAACCCGCCACCGGCTTCGCGTGTGTAACTGGTCCAGTCCGACACCGACTGGAAGTCGGCCCATAGGATGAATGCAAACGGCAGCGCCTGCAGAAACACCCAAAGCGGCTGGGTCCAGAGCTGAAAGCGGCTGATAAAGGTGATGCCGTGCGTGACCAGCGGAATCACCACAACGGCACAGAGAACATACCCCCACACGATGGGAATGCCAAAGAGCATCTCCAACGCCATGGCCATAATGGCCGCTTCGATCGCAAAGAAAATGAACGTGAATGATGCGTAAATCAGGGAAGTAATGGTGGACCCGATATAGCCAAAGCCCGCCCCTCGAGTCAGAAGATCAATGTCGACGCCGTACTTGGCGGCGTAGTAGCTGATCGGAAAGGCCGTCAAAAGGATCACCAGGCTTACCGCCAGGATCGCCACCATGGCATTGGTAAACCCGTAATTCAGGGTGATTGCGCCACCGATTGCCTCCAGAGCCAGAAAGGAAATCGCACCCAGGGCGGTGTGTGCCACCCGGGCGGGCGACCAGCGCCGGGCTCGCTTGGCGGTGAAACGAAGCGCGTAGTCCTCCAGCGTCTGGTTGGCAACCCATTGGTTGTACTGACGGCGCACGCGGAAAATGGTCTGTTTGGCAGTCATGGCATTCGCTTATTGAATAACAGCCGGTGAAGGCATTGATCGGGCGATGTCCATGTCGGCCGTCGCCGTGCGCCGGTATGACGCATAGCGCCCGGGCAGGCGAACCAGGGTGGTGCACTTTGTATGGCCGGGCCGGAGCTCAGTGCGCTGAACCCGGCACTCCTTGAATCAGGTATCAATCTTTATGCCATCTGTGGCGTGCAGAACATTAAAGGCAAAGTGGGTGGTCGGTGGTATGGGGTGATTGACGTAGGTCTCTGCGGCATTTGTCGAATGGGCTCAGAAGGGAGGTGCGAGCAAAATGCAGAGCATGGGCACGGGCCAACCGATGTTCAGTCGCGTTTTCAAACCACCACACGAGGAAAGACCATGGTTACTGACTCACGCAAGCATACGCCGGGGCCGTCGCGCCGGCTTCTGAAAAGCCTGGCCGGGCTGACGGCAGGCCTCGCCATGAGTGCGTTTGGTGTCGCCCAAGAGGTGAATACCACCGGACTGGCGGTTACCGAAGACACTGTGAAAGTGGGTATTCTTCACTCAATCACCGGCACCATGGCCATCAGTGAGACCGGCTCAGTCCAAGCGGAAAAGCTCGCCATCGAGCAGATCAATGCCTCTGGAGGGGTTCTTGGTCGCCAGATCGAGTACATCCAGGAAGACGGCGCCAGCGATTGGCCCACGTTCGCTGAAAAATCCCGAAAACTGCTTCGTCAGGACAATGTAGCGGCGGTATTCGGTTGCTGGACTTCGGCCTCACGCAAAGCGGTTCTTCCGGTTTTCGAGCAATTTAACGGAATGCTGTACTACCCGACCTTCTATGAGGGGCTAGAGCAGTCGCCCAACGTAATCTATACCGGTCAGGAAGCCACACAGCAGATTCTTGCCGGTATCGACTGGGTGGTTGACGCCAAGGATGCCAAAACGTTCTATCTGCTTGGCTCAGATTACATCTGGCCCAGAACCTCCAACAAGATTGCCCGCAAGCACATTGACAAGCTGGGCTTGAAAGTTGTGGGTGAAGAGTATTACCCGCTTGGTCACACCCAGTTCAATTCGGTGATTAACAAGATCAAGCTGCGTAAGCCCGATGTGATTTTCGCCTCTGTCGTAGGCGGCTCCAATGTGGCTTTCTATAAGCAGCTGAAGGCAGCCGGTATCGATCTGACCGAGGAATCTCCCCTGGTTCTGACCATTTCAGTAACCGAGGATGAAATACTGGGTATTGGTGGCGAAAACGTCGAAGGCGCCTATGCCTCAATGAAGTACTTCCAAAGCCTGACGAACTCCAACAACGAAGAATTCGTCAAGGCATTCAAAGAGCGTTGGGGTGATGACATCGTGATCGGTGACGTAACCCAGGCGGCTTACCTTGGACCCTGGTTGTGGAAAGCGGCCGTTGAGAAAGCCGGCTCCTTTGATGTCGATAAAGTGCGCGAAGCTTCACCGGGTATTGAACTGACCACTGCACCTGAAGGCTACGTGAAGATTCACCCCAATCATCACCTATGGTCCAAAACCCGTATCGGTCGTGCCCAGGAGAATGGCCAGTATGAGGTGGTCTTTGAGACCGAAGAATTGATTGAGCCAGACCCGTTTCCGGAAGGTTATCAATAAGCGTCACTTCAAGACAGTGACATAAATAACCCCGCCTCCGGGCGGGGTTATCCCGGTAGAAAGACCAGCCCGGTTGGTTCAAGCGCACGCGGAGGCACCTTCCCATGTTTTCTGACTATTCCTCATCGGAGTTGATGTCGATTTTTGCCATGCAGGGTTTTGCAGGCCTGACACTCTTCTCTGTTTTTGTACTGATGGCCTTGGGTCTGGCCATTATTTTTGGCCAGATGGGCGTGATCAATATGGCGCACGGGGAGTTTATGATCCTCGGTGCTTATGTCACCTACATGACGTCTAACGTCTTTTCCCAATGGCTACCTGACCTGTACGGTTCCTACTTCTTTGTGGCTATAGCACTTGCCTTCCTGGCGGCCGCGCTCTTGGGCATGTTGGTCGAATGGTTGATGATTCGCCACTTATATCATCGTCCCCTGGACACCCTGTTGGCCACGTGGGGCCTGAGCCTGATTCTGCAACAAACCTATCGCTCGATTTTTGGCGCAAGGGAAGTTGGCGTGAGTATGCCCGACTGGATGATGGGCTCCTACCCGATAACGGACTTGGTGGAGGTTCCGATCAACGGCATATTTGTTATGTGCCTGTCGCTTGGGATTACCTTGGTAGTGGCGGCCCTGATGTATCGCTCGCGCTGGGGTACTCAGGTACGAGCCGTGGTTCAAAATCGACCCATGGCGGGTGCGGTGGGGATCAACACCCAAAAAGTGGACCGTATGACGTTCGCTTTGGGTTGCGGGATTGCCGGGATTGCCGGTGCCGCCTTTACCATGATCGGTTCCACGGGTCCCACTTCGGGCCAGCTGTACATCGTGGATACCTTCCTTGTGGTGGTTTTCGGTGGCGCTACAAGTCTGTTGGGTACGGTCGCTTCCGCGTTCACCATTTCGCAGGCGCAGTCGACCATGGAGTTTTTCCTCAGTGGTTCCATGGCCAAAGTGCTGACGCTGCTGTTCGTGCTGGGCATTCTGATGATTCGTCCTCAGGGCCTGTTTACCCTTAAAGTTCGTCGATAGGAGGACGGTACGATGACTGCGACCGGATTACGATCATTGTTTAGTCGTCACGATCTGCTCAGCTTTGCAGTGCTTGCCCTGCTGTTGATTGTGGTATTCCCTCTGGCGCTGGACGTGTTCCGGCTTGGTTTGATCGGTAAGTACCTGACCTACGCGTTTGTGGCCCTGGGGCTGGTGCTTTGCTGGGGCTACGGTGGCGTTCTCAGCCTGGGGCAGGGCGTGTTCTTCGGGATCGGTGGCTATATGATGGCCATGTTTCTCAAGCTCGAATCGTCCGACCCCGAAAGCACCGCGATTCAGTCCACGCCGGGCATTCCCGACTTCATGGACTGGAATCAGATTACCGAGCTTCCCTGGTTCTGGGAGCCGTTCTACAGCTTCGGATTTACATTGCTGGCGGTAATTGTTGTGCCTACGGTGTTTGCGTACCTGATCGGTGTAGCAATGTTCAAGCGGCGGGTAAGTGGGGTGTATTTTGCCATTATTACCCAGTCGATTGCTCTGATTCTCACCATCCTGATTATTGGGCAGCAGGGCTTCACTGGTGGCGTAAACGGTATCACTGACCTGAGAACGTTGTTGGGCTGGGACATCCGGTCAGACTTCGCCAAGTATGTATTTTATTTTATTTGCGTCGCGCTTCTGTTGACCTGTGTAGTAATCGCGCAGTTCATTCGCAAGAGCAAATTTGGACGAATACTGGTGGCGATGCGCGATGCGGAAGATCGCATCCGGTTCTCCGGTTATGATGTAGCCAACTTCAAGGTCTTCGTGTTCTGCGTGGGCGCGACATTTGCGGCTATCGGCGGCGCAATGTTCACTCTTCAGGTTGGCTTCATGTCCCCAAGCTTTATCGGCATTGTCCCCTCCATTGAAATGGTGATCTTCTGCGCCGTTGGCGGCCGCTTGTCTCTGTTTGGTGCGGTCTATGGTGCGGTGTTGGTGAGTTGGGCTCGATCCATTTTCTCGGAGAGCTTTCCTGAGTTGTGGCTGTTCGCCATGGGTGCGTTGTTTATCGGTGTTGTGCTGGCGTTCCCCAACGGCCTTGCGGGACTCTATGACCAGTATGCCCGCGGTCATGTGACCAAGGCGCTTGATCGTTGGGTTGACCAGCTTACCCGTTCTGATTCTAGCCGCACTGCCCAAGGAGTTGCCCATGAACGCCAGTAACACAGATTTTGTCCTGGCGGTGGAGAACCTGACTGTTTCCTTTGATGGGTTCAAAGCCGTGGATGACCTGACATTGTATGTCAATGAAGGAGAGATCCGGGTGATTATTGGTCCGAACGGGGCCGGTAAAACAACGGTTCTGGATTTGATTTGCGGCCGTACCCGGTCAACTCAGGGCTCTATCAAATTTCGCAACCGCGAGCTGACCAAGATGACCGAGTCCGACATTGTTAAGTCGGGTGTGGGCCGAAAGTTTCAGACCCCTTCGGTGTACAACGATCTGACCATTTTCGAGAACCTCGAGATTTCCTATCCGAAAGGGAGAAACGTTTTCGGCTCGCTTTTTTTCAAGCGAGACGAAACCATCATCCGCAAGTGCGAAGAGATCGCGGAAATGATCCTTTTGAAGGATCAGCTTCATGAGTCTGCGGGACTGTTGAGTCACGGCCAAAAACAGTGGCTTGAAATCGGCATGTTGCTGATTCAGGACCCTGACCTTTTGATGTTGGACGAGCCGGTCGCCGGGATGTCCGTCACTGAACGTCAGGAAACCGCCAAACTGCTTCGACGTATTTCCCAGAATCGGTCGGTGATCGTTATTGAGCACGACATGCAGTTCGTTGCCGAGATTGCTGACAAAGTGACCGTCCTGCATCAGGGTAAAATTCTGACCGAAGGGGCGATTGAAAAAGTCAAGAACGATCCGAAGGTTATTGAAGTTTACCTTGGCCACTGAGTGAGAGAGGACTCATCATGCTTAATGTATCCGATTATCGAGTCAGTTATGGCCAGAGCGAAATTGTGCATGGTCTGGATTTTACCGTGCAACCCAATGAGATTGTCGCCGTGATGGGCCGCAATGGCATGGGCAAAAGCACCCTGATGAAAGCGCTGATGGGAGTTATTCCCGAATCCGGCGGAACGGCGACGCTGGACGGGAAGCAGATATCCGGTATGAAAAGTCATCAGCGAGTCAGCCAGGGGCTGGCCTATGTGCCCCAGGGACGGATGATTTTCTCCAGTATGACCGTGCGCGAAAACATTCAGACCGGTCTGACTTCAACGGGGCGACGAGCCGTTCCGCGTGATCTCTACGATATGTTTCCGGTATTGCTGGAAATGCGTAACCGACGGGGCGGTAACTTGTCGGGTGGACAGCAACAGCAGTTGGCAATCGCTCGCGCCTTGGCGAGCGATCCCAAAGTGTTACTGCTGGATGAACCCACAGAGGGGATACAACCTTCCATCATCAAGGAAATCGCCCAGACCCTGAAAGAAATCCGCGATCAGCGTGGCCTGACCATTGTGGTGACCGAGCAGGTACTGAGCTTCGCCCTGGATGTGGCCGATCGTATCCTGGTAGTGGAGAAGGGGAAGATTGTGCACGAGGAAGCCCGAAGCAGTGTCGATGCCGAGAAAGTGGCGTCCTATCTATCCGTTTAAGTGAGGTAATCTACTATGCGACACGGTGATATTTCCAGCAGTGACGATACCGTCGGCGTAGCCGTCGTCAACTACAAAATGCCGCGCCTGCACACCAAAGCCGAGGTACTCGATAACGCCCGGGCCATTGCGGACATGTTGGTGGGGATGAAAAAAGGACTGCCCGGGATGGACCTGGTGATCTTTCCCGAATACAGCACCATGGGCATCATGTATGACCAGGACGAGATGATGGCCACCGCCGCCACCATTCCGGGGGAGGAAACGGAAATTTTCTCCGAAGCCTGTCGCAAGGCCAATACCTGGGGGGTGTTTTCCCTGACCGGCGAACGCCACGAAGACCATCCCAACAAGGCACCCTACAACACCCTGGTGTTGATCAATAATCAGGGTGAGATCGTTCAGAAGTACCGCAAGTGCATCCCCTGGTGCCCCATTGAAGGCTGGTACCCCGGCGATCGCACCTACGTTACGGAAGGACCGAAGGGCATGAAGATCAGTCTGATCATCTGTGACGATGGCAACTACCCGGAAATCTGGCGAGATTGTGCCATGAAAGGGGCCGAGTTGATCGTTCGCTGCCAAGGCTATATGTACCCGGCCAAAGATCAACAGGTGATGATGGCCAAATCCATGGCCTGGGCCAACAACTGCTATGTGGCGGTGGCCAACGCCACGGGGTTCGACGGCGTCTACTCTTATTTTGGTCACTCTTCATTGATCGGCTTCGACGGTCGGACACTGGGCGAGTGCGGCGAAGAGGATATGGGTGTGCAGTACGCCCAGCTCTCGGTCAGCCAGATTCGCGATGCCCGCGCCAATGACCAATCCCAGAACCATCTGTTCAAACTGCTGCATCGGGGATATTCCGGTATCTATAATTCCGGTGACGGCGATCGCGGCGTGGCCGAGTGCCCGTTTGACTTCTATCGCACCTGGGTGATGGATGCGGAGAAGGCGCGGGACGATGTCGAGGCCATGACCCGTTCCACCATCGGGGTTGCGGAATGTCCGGTGGGCGAGCTGCCTCACGGTGGCCGCGAGAAAACCGTCGGGTAAGGCGGTTCCATGCCATTCATCAATGATCGACTGGAAGATCAGGCGCTGCGCGAGGCGCTGACTCCGGCGGCGTCTGCGCCTGAGCCGTCCCGGTCGGCCTCGTCGCCGGGCGAGTCGCGCTTGGGGGCCTCGCGTTTTCTGTTTGATCCGGAGACGGTATCGGCGGTTCTGCGTCAGAGGATCCGCGGCCAGCCCGATGCATTGACGCAAATCGATCGTGAATTGACCCGCGTCAAAGCCGATATCGGAGAGCCGGATCGCCCGCTGGCGGTATTTCTGTTGGCGGGCCCTACCGGGGTCGGTAAAACCGAAACGGTTCGGGCTCTGGCCGAAGCGTTGCACGGGAAGGCCGATGCCTTCTGCCGGGTGGATATGAATACGCTGGCCCAGGATCATTACACCGCTGCCATCACCGGTGCGCCTCCGGGTTACGTCGGTAGCAAAGAGGGCCACAGCCTGATCGATGAAGAGGCCATACGCGGCAGTTTCAGTCGTCCCGGTGTGGTGTTGTTTGACGAGCTGGAGAAAGCGGGCCCGGAAGTGCTGCGCAGTCTGTTGGGGGTACTGGACACCGGGCGGTTGCGTCTCACCTCCGGGCAGAAGCAGCTGGATTTTCGAAACAGCCTGATCTTTATGACCAGCAATCTGGGGGCGGCGGATCTGGCGCGCCACCTGAACCGTTGGCAAACCGGCTGGCGCCGTTTCTGGCCCCGTTCGGAGCCCGCGCAGCAGGCCGCACTGCGTCAGCGGGTTGAGCGCGCACTGGATCGCGGGCTGGACCCGGAGTTTCTCAATCGCATTGATAACGTGTTGATCTACTATCCGCTGCCTTCGGAAGCACGACCGGGGGTGGTGGCGGAACTGCTGGTTCAGTTCAATCGACGCCTGCGGTCCAAGGGGTGGCAATTGCAAGTGTCCCGGGCGTTGATGAGCCGGGTGGAGCGCAAGGGCTTCGATGCCCGGTTTGGGGCGCGGGCGTTAAAGCGACAGTTCCGTCAGCAGGTGGAAGTACCGGTGGCACAGTTTCTGTTGGAACGGCCGGAGTTACGCCCGGACAGTGCGAAGCCAAAGATGCCACCGCAGGCCGAATCAGAGCTGCGCCAGATGTATTGCGATTGGCAGCACGGGCGGGTCATCTGTCGACAGGTGTGGGCCCGCAAAAGTGAGTACGTCAAATGACGCAGAGCCGGGGCCAATTGTCGTATGGGCCCAACGGCAGGCGCCTTTGATAATGAGCGTACACGGGCCAGAGGTATATGCACCTCGGCCCGAAATGCTAACGCCTCATTCCCTGTCAGGAGCCAAGCCATGACTGAAACCATCATCAAAATCGATCTGAACCAGACCCCCTACGAGAATGACAAGGTACACAATCGCTGGCACCCGGACATTCCCATGGTGGCCACGGTCAAACCGGGGGACGACTTTATCGTCGAGTGCTACGACTGGACCGGTGGGCAGATCGCCAACAACGACAGCGCCGATGATGTGCGCGATGTGGATCTGACTCAGGTGCACTTCCTGTCCGGACCGATCGGGGTTGAAGGTGCCGAACCCGGCGATCTTCTGGAAGTGGATATTCTGGATATCGGTACCTTCGAGGAAAGCCAGTGGGGCTTTAATGGCTTTTTCTCCAAACAGAATGGCGGCGGCTTCCTGACCGAACATTTTCCCGAAGCGCAGAAATCCATCTGGGATTTCAAAGGCATGTTCACCAAGTCCCGGCATATCCCCGGGGTGGAGTTCGCCGGTCTGATTCACCCTGGCCTGATCGGCTGCCTGCCCTCCAAGGAGATGTTGAAAGAGTGGAACACCCGTGAGCAGGGCCTGGTGGACACCGACCCGGAGCGGGTGCCGCCGCTCGCGGCACTGCCCTATGCCGATACCGCGCATATGGGGCGCATGGATAAAGACTCGGCCAAGAGCGCTGGCGCCGAAGCGGCGCGCACCGTACCGCCCAGAGAGCACGGCGGTAACTGCGACATCAAGGACCTGTCACGCGGTTCGAAAATCTATTTCCCGGTGTACGTCAAAGAAGGCGGCCTGTCCGTGGGCGATCTGCACTTCAGCCAGGGCGATGGCGAAATCACCTTCTGTGGTGCCATTGAAATGGCCGGCTGGATTCACCTGCGGGTCAATCTGGTGAAAGACGGCATGGCCAAGTACGGCATCAAGAATCCGATCTTCAAACCCAGCCCGATTACGCCCAAGTACGACGACTACCTGATCTTTGAAGGTATTTCGGTGGATGAATATGGCAAGCAGCACTACCTGGATGTGCACGTCGCCTATCGTCAGGCTTGTCTCAATGCCATCGAATACCTGACCAAGTTTGGCTACACCAAAGCCCAGGCCTACGCCATTCTGGGATGCGCGCCGGTACAGGGGCATATCAGTGGGGTGGTGGACATTCCCAACGCCTGTGCCACCCTGTGGTTGCCCACCGATATCTTCGATATCGACGTCAACCCCAGTGCGTCCGGCCCGGGCGCCAAGGTCAGTGGTGGTATGGATGTACCCCTTTCGAAGGATAAGGAGTAAGCATCATGCCGGTCTACGACTACAAGTGCGCCGAACACGGGCTGTTTCACCAGCTGGCGACCTTCGAGCAGAGCGCTGAGCCACAGGCTTGTCCGAGCTGCGGCCAGTTAGCGGCCCGGGTGATTGTCCTGCCCCCGGAGCTGAAAGCCATGTCCAGGGAGAATCACACGGCCCACGAGCGCAATGAAAAGAGTCAGCATCAGCCGGTATTCTCCACCACGGAGGCCCGGGCGGATGCCCGGGAGCGGCAGGCCCATGCGCATCGAAAAGGCAAACCCTGCGGATGCCACGATGGCGGCAAACTCCGCTCGGCGCTGATGTACACCGCCGATGGCAAAAAAATGTTCCCCAGTATGAGGCCCTGGATGATCAGTCACTGAGCTCCGGTGGTTGATTGAAATTTGCCCCTGACTGGGGCAGACTCGAAGCCGATGGTCAGCGGTAACGACCCGGCTTCGAATTCAATCACCGTTTACAAGGACTTCAGTTATGGCCTTTCCAATACTTCCCCGCACGTTGATCGCGTCGCTGTGCGCCCTGGGTTTCAGTCTGGGAGCACAAGCGGAATCCCTCGATATCAGACCCGGCCTCTGGGAACACCAGGTTTCCATGAAAAGCGAAAGCGGCCAGTTGGAGCAGCAGCTGGAAATGGTGCGCCAACAGATGGAAGCCATGCCGCCGGCCCAGAAAAAGATGATGCAGGACATGATGGCCGAGCAGGGCCTGTCCATGGACTTCAGTAACCAGACCGTACGCAATTGCCTGACCGAAGAAGAGGCCGCACGAGGCGAGTTCCAGTGGGGCGAGAACACCGACTGTGAACACAACGTGGTCAGCCGCGGCGACCAGACCCGCATCGAGTTTACCTGCCCGGACGAACAGGCCCAGGGTGAGATGGTGCTGGATGGGGATACGGCGTATACCGGTCAGTCCACGGCGCTGATGGATTTTGGCGGGTCCCCGGAAAAGGTCACCATTACCCACAGTGGTCAATGGATCAGTGCTGACTGCCCCTGACTGAGGGACTTCGCGCCACCACGGTTGCGAAAAAGGCCTGGCTCACCCACTATATTGGCTATTCAGGATAAGTAAGCACGCGTGAATCATAGCCAATCATAGGAGCCATCCCGTATGAGCCAGGACCATCGCCGCCGATACTCCAGCCCCGTGGTGGACGGGGTCGGTAAATCCGCCAGTCGCGCCATGCTGCGCGCCACCGGGTTTACCGACGAGGATTTCCGCAAACCCCAGGTCGGTATCGCCTCGACCTGGAGCAACCTGACCCCCTGCAATATGCACATCGACGGCCTGGCCCGAGAAGCGGCCGACGGCGCCGATGGTGCGGGTGGGAAAAGCCTGATTTTCAACACCATCACCGTCTCCGACGGCATCGCCAACGGCACCGAGGGGATGAAGTATTCCCTGGTTTCCCGCGAGGTCATTGCCGATTCCATCGAGACCGTGGCGGGTTGTGAGGGCTTTGACGGCCTGGTAGCCATCGGGGGTTGCGACAAGAATATGCCGGGTTGTCTGATGGGCCTGGCGCGGCTGAACCGCCCGTCCGTTTTTGTCTATGGCGGTACCATCAAGCCCGGCGCCAATCACACGGACATCGTCTCGGTGTTTGAAGCGGTGGGTGCGCACGCCAAGGGCGATAAAACCCTGATCGAAGTGAAGCAGATCGAGGAGACCGCCATCCCCGGTGCCGGCTCCTGTGGCGGCATGTACACCGCCAACACCATGGCCTCGGCCATCGAAGCCATGGGCATGAGCCTGCCCGGCAGCTCCGCCCAGAACGCCGAGGACAACGACAAGCTGGCCGACTGCCGCGCCGCCGGGGCCGCCGTGCTTACCCTGTTGGAAAAAGATCTCAAGCCCCGGGACATCATGACCCGCGAGGCGTTTGAAAACGCCATCACCGTGGTCATCGCCCTGGGCGGCTCCACCAACGCCGTGCTGCACCTGCTGGGCCTGGCCCACACCGTGGACGTGGATCTGACCCTGGAAGACTTCACCCGCATCGGCGCCCGCGTCCCGGTGCTGGCGGACCTTCGCCCCAGCGGTCATTACATGATGAGTGAGCTGGTTGCCATCGGCGGTATTCAGCCCCTGATGAAGATCCTGCTGGAGGCCGGCCTGCTGTACGGCGACTGCATGACCGTTACCGGCCAGACGCTGGCGGAAAACCTGGCCAGCGTTAAACCTTACCCCGAAGAGCAGGACATCATTCACGCCCTCGACAACCCGGTGAAAAAGGACAGCCACCTGCGCATTCTCTACGGCAACCTGGCGCCCACCGGCGCGGTGGCCAAGATTACCGGCAAGGAAGGTACCCAATTCACCGGCCGGGCCCGGGTGTTTCACTCGGAAGAGGAAGCCACCGACCGGATCATGGATGGCACCGTGGTGGCCGGGGATGTGCTGGTGATCCGCTACGAGGGCCCCAAGGGCGGCCCCGGCATGCGCGAGATGTTGACCCCCACGTCGGCGATCATGGGCAAGGGACTGGGGGATTCGGTGGCGCTGATCACCGACGGCCGCTTCTCCGGCGGCAGCCACGGTTTTGTGGTGGGGCACGTCACACCAGAAGCGCAGGACGGTGGCCCGATTGCTCTGGTGGAGGACGGTGACGAAATCGTGATCGACGCTGAAGCCAACACCATTTCGGTGACGGTGGACGACGCCGAGCTCGACCGCCGCCGCAAACTCTGGCAAGAACCACCACTACGCTACACCCGAGGCGTCCTGGCCAAATACGCCAAAACCGTCAGCTCAGCCTCGGAGGGTGCTGTTACCGATAAGTAGGGCACGTATGCAGTGCCGCTCTTGAGAGGTTTAACCTCGGTGCTTTGTCGTTGAGTGCTCCGCCTGGGTATACCCTTGTGAGACACGCCGTAAATACATCCCTGTAGGCTCGATCGCCTGCCGTCCAGGCAGGCGACGGTCTCACAAGGGTATACCCAGCCTCCGCGGTGTTAGCTTAACGTCTCGGGAACTAGCACCCACGCCAAACTCTCCAAGGCTTTCAGTGCCAACGTAACGTTTGGGCAACGGCGGATGCGGGCTTCTCCCTTATCCGCCCTACGCGGGTTTATACCGCTGCGCTCGGCCGTAGGGCGGATAAGCGCAGCGCATCCGCCGTTGCCCAAGGTGCCGTACGAAAGGCGCTAGCTCCCGGAACGATACGTTGGCACCGCGGAGGGAGGGAATACCCTCCCGCAGCACTCTGAGCGAAGTAACACCCTGAGCTAGTGCCAAACAGAGCCTGCCCCACGGTGGGAGAAAGAGGTGGTTTCCTGTATACTTCGCGCAAAGTTTGTACAGTAGGTGATCGTTTTGATTGGAAAACTCTTCAAAAAGCTGGCCGGGGACTCCAAACCGGCCAACAACTCCGAGACCCGCAAAGGGCGCAGCCCCAAAAATCAAACCGACAACCCCCGCAGCGGCGCCGAGCAAAAGCCCCGCAACGGCAAGCCCGGCGGCAACCGTCGGCGCAAACCGCGCCGTGCCCAAGGCTCCGGCGGGCGTGCAAACTCGCAGGAAAAGCAGGGCCATCCGGAGCAGAAAAGCCAAAAGGGCCAGCCGGAGAAGAGCGGCAACCCCGAGGCCAACAACGAGCCCGGAAACCAAGGCTCCGGCAAGAAAGGTGGCAACCGCCGCCGGGGCCGGAACAACAATCGCCGCCGAGGCGGCCAAAACAAGAGCAACAATAAACCTATGGCCAACCAACCCTGGGATATCTCACAGTTTCCGGTGCCCGAAGTCGAAGGCAAACTGCGCTTTCACGATTTCGGGCTTGAAAATGACCTGATGCACGCCATTGCCGACCTGGGCTTTGAGTACTGCTCCCCGATTCAGGCGCAATCCCTGCCTCTGGCTCTGCAGGGCAAAGACGTGGTGGGCAAGGCCCAGACCGGTACCGGTAAAACCGCGGCCTTCCTCACCGCCGTGATCGACGACCTGCTCAAACACCCCATTGAAGAACAGCGTTATGCCGGCGAGGCGCGGGCCCTGGTGATTGCGCCCACCCGCGAGCTGGTCATGCAGATCGCCGATGATGCCAAGCTGCTGTGCAAGTACACCGACCTGCAGATCCACACGCTGGTTGGCGGTATGGATTACGGCAAGCAGCAGCGCCGCCTGCACGACAGCCTGGTGGACATTCTGGTGGCCACCCCGGGTCGTCTGCTGGACTTCTGCCGCCAGCGCGATGTGTTTCTCGACCAGTTGGAAATTCTGGTAATCGACGAAGCGGACCGGATGCTCGATATGGGCTTTATTCCGCAAGTGCGCCAGATCGTGCGTCAGACACCCAAGAGGGAAGACCGGCAGACTCTGTTCTTCTCGGCCACGTTCACAGAAGAGGTCGAGCGTCTGGTGGAGCAGTGGACTCACGAGCCCACCACCATTGAAATTCAGCCCGAGAGTGTGGCGACCGACACGGTGGAGCAACATGTCTACCTGGCGGCGACCGAAGAAAAGTATCCGATGCTCTACAACCTGATTCAGCAGGACGATGTGGAGAGCCTGATCGTGTTTGCCAACCGCCGGGACCAGTGCCGCGACCTGCACGAGAAGCTGCGCCGCCACGATATCAAGGTGGGTTTGCTGTCGGGCGAGATTCCCCAGAACAAGCGGGTCAGCACCCTGAATGCCTTCAAGGAAGGTGATCTGAAAGTGTTGGTCGCCACCGATGTGGCGGGCCGGGGCATCCATATCAGCGGCATCAGCCATGTGGTGAATTTCACCCTGCCGGAGGAGCCGGAAGATTATGTGCACCGCATCGGTCGTACCGGCCGGGCGGGCAAGCACGGCACCTCGGTCAGTTTTGCCTGCGAGGACGATGCGATGTTGTTGCCGCCGATTGAAGAGCTCTTGGGCGAGTCGATCAAGTGCGAGCAGCCGCCGGAGGAGTTGTTGGCCGAAACCCCACCCATGAAACCCGCCGCGCCCCGGCGCCGTTCGTCGGGCGGCAGTGGTGGTCGCCCAGGCGGCAATCGCAGCGGCGGCGGACGCGGTCGGCCTCGTAGTTCGTAGCGTTTGATTTGGGTAACGGCGGATGCGCTTCGCTTAT